>NZ_JAILWL010000199.1 GCF_025698965.1 Roseibium sp. | reverse complement strand
CCGAGCAGAGCCATCTCGTCACCGGTCAAAACCCTACCGACAAGGCTCTGATCGAGCGCGCGCACGGCAACGTCTTTCAATGACCCGGCTTCAACCATTTCTTTGTTGAATTGAAACAAACCGCCATTGTTGTGGAAGGCTCCGCCGCCTTCATATTGATAACTTCCGGTTATGGCTGCAATGGATGCAGCGGCGTGCATGCCAACGGCGCCATTGCGCGAGCGCGTAAAGCCGTATCCGAGCCGGAAGAATGTCTTTTTCACCTCACCGACAAGCTTTGCCACTTCCTCGATTTGCGCCACTTCGAGGCCGGTTATTCCTGCGGCCCATTCAGGCGATCTGGACCTGAGGTGGGTTTCCAGTTCGCCCGGGCAATCAGTGTATTTCTCGAGATATTTTCGGTCGGCATAACCGTCACGGAACAGGACATGCATGATCGCACAGGCAAGTGCCGCATCTGTTCCGGGCTTCAGGATGAGGCCGATATCGGCCTGTTTCATCGTTTCCGTCTCGTAGACATCGACGACGATAATCCGCGCACCACGTTTTTTCCTGGCGGCAATTGCATGGGTCATTACGTTGACCTGAGTTGCCACCGGGTTTGTGCCCCAGATGATGACCTGATCGGATCGCGCCATTTCGCGCGGATCCGGCCCGGTCAGACGGCCGGTTCCGGCAACATAGCCGGTCCAGGCCATATTTGTGCAGAAACTGTCGAACTGGCGTGAGTAACCCTTGGCATGGCGCATCCGATGAATACTGTCCCGCTGCACCAACCCCATCGTGCCGGCGTAGAAATACGGCCAGATACTCTCTGCTCCGAATTCCGCCTCGGCCGTCAGGAACTTGTCGGCAATCAAGTCAAGAGCCGTTTCCCAGGTGATTTCCTCAAAACGGCCCTCCCCCTTCCTGCCTACGCGGCGCATGGGCTTGAGCAGACGTTCCGGGTGATAGAGACGCTCCGGATAGCGCGCAACCTTGGCGCAGATGACACCAGCTGTATAGTCATTGTCTCTTGCACCGTTCAGACGCCGAACATCGCCGTGGGGATAGAAATGCACGTCCAAAGCGCAAGACGACGGGCAGTCATGCGGACAGGCGGAAAAAGTGCTTTTTGGCGGCTGCTGGTTCATCTTGGTCCGTTCTTCGGGCAAAAGAATTTACAGCCTTATGAAGACCAAAGAGAGGCGCCGTCAAGCGCCTCTCCGTCAACTCTTGGTGCTGTTGTCTTCGCTCAACTGCCGCTGCAGGGCGCTCGGCCACCCGGGCGACCGCCAGCTTGCGGTCCATGCCCCTGCCCGCGTCCCGGGCCGCGTCCTGCGCCGGGAGGTGGCGGACGACCACCGGGAAGGAACCGCGGGCGCTGGCCACCTTGTGCCTGAATTAACCGAAGAGCGGTATCACTGTTATCGGTCATGGCCGCAAAATCGATTGTCGGCGAACTTTCACCTGTCCCGAATTCAGCGCGCTGACCGCGCCCCTTCAGACGGGAGAAACTTGAATCCGGCGATCCCATCCAGCAACGCGGGATAAACGGAAACGTGTCGGTCAACACATAATGATACGTTCCATCCGGAAACTCAGGAGTGACCGCGAAACGTCCGTTGCACTGGTCAAGATCACCAGATCCTACAACATAGGCCCAGTCCTGCGTGAATTTTCCGTCGTAATTTCCGCCTGGGCCACTGGGGCGGGTGCCGTTCTTGATCCGGTAACTGCTCTGAAGCTTTTTCATTCCGGATTTCTTTCCGGGGTCGGAGTAGCCGTACTGGCCATAGACCGGGAAACCGTCGGCTGCATATCCGATCATCGCGGGCACCGAGTTGCCACCACTTGCGGCCAGTACGCCAGTCGGAATGCCGTGATAGTGATAGGTCCCATCCGGCTGAACATGCGCATTGTATTTGTCGAGGCCGAGCTTGCATGCCCCGCCCAGCGCCTCGTAATTCCAGCCGGATCGTCGATTGTTCTGCCAATACTCAGCAGTTCCCGGGTCCATGACTACGCCGTTGGTGGCAATCCCGAATACTGCCCCTTGGGCAGGAGTTGCGCGACCGTTTTTGCGTGGATTTACCGGTACTTTCAAATTGTAGTTCTTTTTGGAAATGCTATGCGGGTTGTTGCGGTTCGGAAATCTTCCCGGAGCCTTGTTCGGATATCCGTTTGCACGAATATGCCGCGTCGTGCCATCGACTGAAATATCTGCAGACGCATCGGCCTGAGGGATCAACAGGTCCCAGATCTCATCGCCAATACTGGCGGGCTCCAACGGTTCTTCACCGGCCAACACTCCATGTGTTTCGTGTGCTGCGGCTGGAACAGCCACCAGCAATCCCGCCAATGCAATTGATAAACGCATCATTTGTCTCCAAAACAAATCACCCAGACATCGCAATAATGATTGGTTTGAGCAGAAACACTGTCTCAGGTCCGTATGAATTTGTATCCTGATGTAACAGCCAGCTTGGCTAATCGGAGCAATTTAGCGCAGACACAAAAAAAGCCGGCCCTGACGGACCGGCTTTCAATTTGCACGAAGCGGCTGGATTTAGCCGACGAGTTCGGTTCCGGAGAACCAAAACGCGATTTCCTCCGCAGCGGTTTCCGGTGCGTCTGAACCGTGAACGGAGTTTTCGCCGATGGAAAGAGCATATTCCTTGCGGATCGTGCCTTCAGCGGCTTCAGCCGGGTTGGTTGCACCCATGACTTCACGGTTCTTTGCGATTGCATTTTCGCCTTCCAGAACCTGAACAACAGTCGGACCGGAAGACATGAACTCGGTCAGCTCACCGAAGAACGGACGCTCTTTGTGAACTGCGTAGAAACCTTCAGCTTCACGCAGGGACATCCAAACGCGCTTGGATGCGACAACACGAAGGCCGGCTTCTTCCAGCTTTGCTGTGATGGCGCCGGTCAGATTGCGCTTGGTGGCATCCGGCTTGATCATGGAAAACGTGCGTTCAATCGCCATGGTTATGTCTTTCTCGGTTAAGAAGCGGTCGGCGGGTTACCTGACCGTAATTCACAAAATTTCGCGGCCTTAATAACGGCGCGCTGCTGCGCCCGCAAGGGGCGCAATGATGACAATTTGATGTTGGAGGCTTTCAGCAAGCAGAATTGTTGCTGGCAAAACACCACCAGATGCATAATCTTCAGCTGTCAGTTTTGGAAGCCCTGCCGGAAGCGGTATGAGTTCCCATTGAGGAAAGAATAAGTTGGCTGCGCTGTTTGCATTGATTTCATCGTACCTTTTCCAGGTTATCACGACGCTCTGGCTTTCACTCGTAGTGGCATCGCCTTCCGTCCCCGCGCAAGACGACATACCAAGTTTCACTGGTCTGGATGAAAGTCTTGCTGCGCTTTCGTCTGATGAGCGCGAAGAACTGCTGGTGTTTGTCGCCGGAAATGTGCTCTTCACGCTCTATCACGAAGGTGGGCACATGCTGATCTCCGAGTTGGAGCTGCCGGTTCTGGCGCAGGAGGAAGATGCGGTCGACAATCTGGCCACCGTATCCATGCTGGCGGCCGACACCGACAACATGGACCTTTTGCTCACGAACGCCATGATCGGCTGGTTCGTGATTGCAGAGGAAGATTATGACAGCCTGATCTTTTATGACGAGCACGACCTGGATCAGCAACGCGGTTACCGCATGCTTTGCCTTATGGTTGGTGCAGATGAAGACATTTTCCTGGAACTGGCTCAGGATCTGGGGCTGCCCGAAGAGCGGATCGAAACTTGCGGGTTGGACTACGAGCAAGCCGCAGACAGCTGGGAAGCCGTTACAGATCCCTTTGTTCGCGATAGCGACACACCCGGCGGAAAAATCGAGGTCGTTCATGAGAGAGCTCCAGCGGGCCACGAATCCATGGCGCTGTTCCTGAAGGAGAGCGGGCTCATGGAACAGGTCGCAAGAGAGCTCGACACATTTTACGACCTACCGGAAAAAGTCACTTTTCGAGCAGCTGCCTGTGATGAGGAAAACGCATTTTGGGACCCTGAAGCTCGCGAGGTCATCCTTTGCCATGAAATGCTCTCCGGTTTTGCGGATGTTTACCTGGACATATTGGCCGAAGATGACTGAGCCTTTTTCCTGTATGTCCCGGGTGCGTCCCCAAATTGCTTCTGAAACTCCCTGTAGAAGTTGGATCGGGTGAGAAAACCCACCTTCTCCTGAATTCGAGTGACCGGTTCGCTTGTTGTCGCCAGGTATCTTGCGGCCTCAAAAAGACGCACCTGGTTGACGAACTGGCTGACATTGCTGCCCGTGTGCTGATTAATCGCCCGGGAAAGATCGCGGTCAGGCACACCAACCCTGCGCGCCAACCGTGTAAGAGATAGTCCTGGATCCTTGTAAAGTTGCTTGTCGATCAGAATCCTGCGCGCTGCATCAACCAGTAATTCACTGCCTTCTGTGTCTTCAGCCGTCCCCTTCCCTTGATTGAGTTGCGCGTACAGCCGCACCTTCAACGAGATGATCACGACGACGAATGCGAGTGCCAGGAACAAAAGGCTGACAACCGAAATTGTTATTGCGGCGGCATCATCGAGTTCCTGAGCAAACAAGAACGCGATAAGCACATCAATCAGCATGGTCGAAATCAGTACAAGGATTGCCAGTCCCAACAGTCGGCGAAGGAGGTCATGCAGATTGGTCGCGACCTCAGACAAGTGATCCGGTCCGAGCCACCAAAGTCGAAAGAGAAGCGCTGAATAGACTGCAAAGCTTGCAGCGATCAAGGCGTCGACGTAACCAACAAAAGGCGCAGGCATAAACATTGCCAGAGTAAACGCAACGGCGATGACTTCATGAAAGGCGACTGCTCGATATGCCTGTGCTCCTGCCTTGGCCATCACTGCAAAGGCCAAGTAAGCCGCAGGCGCGATCCAGACCGGGAGAACCCGCTGTATTGCCAAAAACTCAAGGTTGCCCAAAGCGAAGCGAAACCCGACCAGCACCGCCTCCATCGCCATCAGGCTGAACAACACCAGAAACAACAGCCGCGAGAGCAGAGGCAATCGCTGCCAGGAAAACGCTCCGAGACCCAGGCAGAAAAAAATTGCTGCAAGCAAAAACGAGACGGGAATGCTGATCATCTGAGGCCAATTTGGAAAATGTGCCGACTTTCCTGTCCTTTATCACGTTTGAGGACAGCACAACGACCCTTCGGTTATTGTCAAACAAGCAGTCGCAGCAGCATCTCAAGGCACATCCCGTCCCTTCATTGGAGATCGTCAACATGCGGCAGACTTTTCACACGTTGCGAAATCACATTCTGGCAAGTGTCACCACAGTTCTTGTTATTGCGTCCTCACCCGTCACTGCCACTTTCAGCCAGACGCAAGCCGGGCAAACCGCCGACCAACGCTACGGACCCGGAGTAACCCGGCTGACTGTCGTTGACGAGCGGAGCGATCGGCCGCTAGCCGGAGATATCTGGTATCCAACTTCCACACCGGAAAAGTCCAACCGTGCCGATAAAAGCAAGGTGTGGCAGATGGCTCTTGCGGATCCGGATGGGAACCCCGCCGAAGGTTCTTTCCCTCTCGTCGTAGTGTCGCATGGGATGTACGGCAACACATTCAATCAAGCCTGGCTCGGCTCAGAACTCGCTCGGCGCGGTTTTTTGGTTGCCATGGTCAACCATCCCGGCACAAGCACCTTCCTGCGCGACCCGGACCAGGCACGTGAACTGTGGGAACGACCACGCGACATGACGCGATTGATCACATATCTCATTGAGGACAGTCGCTTCAGCGATAGAATTGATCCAACACGCATTTACGCCGCCGGTCACTCGCTGGGGGGATTTACCGTGTTACTGCTCGCCGGTGCGACATTCGACACGAAACTCTACCGGTCTGCCTGCACCGGGGCGGCTTTGCCGGTCGCCTGCAGTGTGCTTGCCGGATGGTCGATTGCCGAAACCCCTGCCGATCAGAAGCAAATGGAAATGTCCCGCAAGGATCCGCGCATCCTTAAGGTGATCAGCCTTGATCTCGGAGGAACACCCGTTCTGTCTCGTGAAAGCTTGACCATGCTGGATATTCCGGTCTTGGTGCTCGGATCGGAGCGCGGCGATATGCTGAATCAGGAGGTTGAATCACGAGCACTTGCCGCTGCACTTTCTCCTGACAAAGTGCATCACATCGAACTGCCAGACGCCGGACATTTTGATTTTATGGGTATTTGCAAACCGGAGGGATACGAGGTTCTGAGAACTCACGAACCCGGCGATGAAATCGTCTGCATCAAGGGAACTTCGGATCGGGAGCGTCAGCACCAGAGAATTACACAAGAGATCGTGAATTTCCTGGCAAGCTGACTTGCCTGACTGTGGCAAAGCATGTGCAGCTTTGCCACAGCGTCTGTGTGGAAGAAACTCGAAGCCCGCTTTCCTCTTGCATCCTTGGCCCGGGTTCGCCAAACATCCGGCCATGTTACAGATTTCAGACCTAACTTACCGGATCGGGGACCGACTCCTGATCGACAAGGCCAGTGTGACCCTCTCCGGTAAAGCCAAAACCGGACTTGTGGGCCGCAACGGCGCCGGCAAAACAACCTTGTTCAAAATCATCACCGGCGACCTCGCCACGGAAACCGGTTCGGTTCAGACCCCCAAGCGTGCCCGCATCGGTCAGGTTGCCCAAGAAGCTCCCGGCACGGAAGAAACGCTGATGGAGGTCGTATTGGCGGCCGACAAGGAACGCAGCTCGCTTCTGGCTGCAGCCGAAACGGAAACGGATCCGGACCGGATCGCTGAAATCCATACACGCCTTGCAGACATCGGCTCGCATACAGCCGAAGCACGTGCTGGCGCGATTCTATCCGGGCTTGGCTTTGATGCTACGGCGCAGAAACGCCCTTGCTCATCGTTTTCCGGTGGTTGGCGCATGCGCGTTGCACTTGCAGCAGTGCTTTTTTCTGAGCCGGATCTCCTGCTGCTTGACGAGCCGACCAACTATCTTGACCTGGAAGGCACCCTGTGGCTGGAAAACTATGTTGCGCGCTATCCGCATCAAGTGTTGTTGATTTCACACGACAGGGACCTTCTCAACAAGGCCGTCGACAGCATTGTGCATCTGGAACAAGGCAAGCTGACCTACTATTCGGGTGGTTATGACAGTTTCGACCGTCAACGGCGCGAGGCTATGATCCTTGCCGAAAAGGCAAAGGAGAAGCAGGACGCCCAGCGCAAACATATGCAGGCTTTTGTCGACCGGTTCCGTTACAAGGCGAGCAAAGCCCGACAGGCGCAATCACGGCTGAAAATGCTGGAAAAGATGCAACCGATCGCGGCCCTGACCGAAGCGAGCAGCAAGCCGATCCATTTTCCGGATCCCGAAAACCAGCTGGCTCCACCGATCATCAAACTGGAAAACGTCGCCACCGGTTATGGCGATAGCAAAATCCTGTCACGGCTGACGCTGAATATCGATACGGATGACCGGATAGCGTTGCTCGGTGCCAACGGCAATGGCAAATCGACCTTTGCCAAACTGATTTCAGGTCGTCTGGGTGCCATGGATGGTGAGATCACCAAGGCCAGCAAACTCAAGATCGCTTTCTTTGCACAACACCAGCTTGATGAATTGAAACCGGCAGAAAGCGCGGTCGCCCATGTGCGTGCACTCATGCCCGACGCGCCGGAAGCAAAGGTCCGGGCCCGTGTCGCCCGGTTCGGTCTGCCAACGGACCGGATGGACACACCCGCCAAGGATCTTTCCGGAGGTGAAAAAGCACGGCTTCTTCTTGGCCTGGCAACCTTTGATGGCCCTCACCTGCTGATCCTTGATGAGCCGACCAACCATTTGGATATCGACAGCCGCGAAGCGCTAGTCATGGCGCTCAACGATTTTCAGGGTGCTGTCGTTCTGATCAGCCACGACAGGCACCTGGTGGAAGCCTGCGCCGATCGCCTGTGGCTGGTTGCCGACGGCAAGGTCGAGCCCTATGACGGTGACATGGAAGACTATCGCCGGCTGATCCTTCAAGGGCCGGAAGCTGCGCAAAAAGCCCGGGACCGGGCTAGCGAGGAAGCAGACAAGGCCTCGGCGCAGGAAAAACGACGTGAGGCTGCCCAGAAACGCTCTCAGCTGAAACCACTGAAGCAGAAGATCGACGCGGCCGAGAAGGAAATGGCCCGTCTGCAAGAGAAAATCGGCAAGCTGGACGATGCGCTGGCTGATCCGGACTTCTTCACCCGTGAACCGGAACGAGCGACCAAATTCGCCAAGGAACGCGCCTTTTGCGAAAAGAAGCTGGTTAAAACGGAAGAGGAATGGCTTGAGCTGTCGGCAGAATTCGAGGAAGCCAGCTGATGAACGACATCACCACGCTCGGTTTCGATGCGGATGATACGCTGTGGCATAATGAGCGGATGTTCCGTCTGACGGAAGAACGGTTTACAGCCCTGCTTGCAGATTTTACCGACAAGGATCAGTTGAAGGAACGTTTGCTGGCTGCAGAGCGACGCAACGTGCTTCACTATGGATACGGCGTGAAAGGGTTCACCCTTTCCATGATCGAGACCGCGATCGAAGTCACCGACAGGAGAGTTCATGCGGATGTGATCGCGGAAATTCTGGAAGCCGGTCGCGACATGCTTTCGCATCCGGTTGAGCCGTTGCCATATGTGGAAGAAACGCTCGAAGAGCTCAAATCCGATTACAAGCTTGTGCTTATCACGAAGGGAGATCTGTTCGATCAGGAACGGAAAATCACGGTCTCAGGGCTCCACGCTTATTTCGACGGAATTGAAATCGTTTCGGAAAAGACGGCAAGTACCTATGCCACCCTGTTTGCCCGTCACGGCACCGGCGCTGCAGAAGCCATGATGATCGGCAATTCCCTCAAGTCGGATGTCCTTCCAGCGCTGGAAGCCGGCGCCATCGGTGTTCATGTCCCTTACGAAATTACCTGGTCGCTCGAAGAGGCCGATGCCCCGAAATCCTCTGACCGGTTTCACCGGGTCGATCATATCGGCAAGGTGCCGCATCTGCTGGCAAGACTGTCGTAGGTGCGAAAAATCCTTTCTTCCGGATTTGATTAAATTCTGGCGGGTTGTGCTTAGAAAACGTTTGGACTCCCGGTTCAAGATATTAATCCCTGCACGACTCGTCGCGTTGTGGATTGGCGTGGATCCAACGGAATACACTGATGCGAAAAAGGTAACGGCATGCCCTTCACTAAACCCATCATTCTAATACTTGGCGCAATGGCGCTGGTATTGGCACCGGTTCTCACAAATAACCTGTCTTATGCGCCAGTAACCACGGACAAGGCATTTGCGAATAACGGAAAAGGGAATGGGAATGGGAATGGGAATGGGAATGGTGGTAACGGAAACGGAAACGGCAATTCAAGTGGAAAAGGAAATGGAAACAGTTCCAAAGGAAACAATTCCTCTTCGAATTCCGCTTCCAATCAGAGCAACAACGTCTTCAAGAGTTTGAGGGGAAACAAGAAGGCAAAGCACGGAAACGGCAAAGGGCTCAGCAACTTTCTGAATTCTGTTTTCGGAGAACGCACAGAGGCGAAATCTTCCTTGTTCAACCGTCAAAACACTGCGCGTGGAAGTTCAAGCTCGGCAAGTCACCGTTTACCGAAATCCGAACGCGTCAAACTCGCAGACGTGTCTACGCTCCCCCCTACGAGCCCAAAATTGAAGCAAACAAACTTGAACGCGAAGCTTGGACGCCTGAATTCTCTCAACCGAAATTACAACGCCTATATCAACTCCAACAGTCCACACCTTGCTTCGGTAGTTGCCTACGTTGAAGCATCACTGAATTACGAACGATTGAATGAAGATCTTGCAAAGGCAGAGAAAAATCTCGTAGCGGCAAGAACCAACTTTTTCGAGACACTGTCGGATCTCGCAGCCCATGATTCCTTTGCGTATGAAGATCTGACGGCCGATGAATTCGAAGCGCGGCTCTCCGAGGTGGACAAGACGGACACCTCAGATTTCACGGAGAAGCAACTGGCGGCTTACGAGGCTGAAAGAATTGCGCTCAGTGATGCATTGGCTAGCGAAGAATTCAAGGCATTGAGAGATGTAGAAACTACGCTTGCCCAACAACAAGAGGACGTCGACGTACTTGCACAAGACGTATCCGACGAAGCCCTTTCCGAGGCACTTGTTGATATGGCCAATCAAAACAGGGTCCGGCAATATGGCGACGAATATGTCGATGATGAAATGCTGAATTGGGCCAAGCAGGTTCTAGGCGTAGGCGACTATTACGGCAAGATCGACCAAATTCGTGAAGCAACGGAAGTTGAAGAAGAGATTGCAGATCCCTTAGTCACGATAAATGGTGGGAGAGAAAATGAAACGGATTTCGATTCTTCGGAACCCGCACTCAATGGTCTACGCCTGTCGTTGACGGCGAACTAAGGAATATCTGCGACGATTGAAGGCAAACTGTTTTAGGTTGTTTCTTCCACAGGTCCCCCCTGTTTCACCCAATCATTGAAGCCGTCCTTCAGGTGGGCGACTTCAAAGCCCATTTCCTTGAGAGTGGCCACGGTCAGGGCCGAGCGCCAACCGGCCGCGCAGTGGAAAATGAAACGCCTGTCTTCAGCAAAAATTTCCTTGAAATACGGGCTCTCCGGATCGACCCAGAATTCGGCCATTCCGCGCGGGCAGTGAAAACTGCCCGGAATGAAACCGGAATGCTGGCGTTCGCGGATGTCCCGCAGGTCAACAAACTGGACTCGAGGGTCTTCAACGAGTGCAATTGCATCGACCGTCTCTATCTCCTCGATCTGCGCCCGTGCCTTGGCGACCAGATCCGATGATGACATTTTCAGCTTGGTCATCCATTCCTCCTCAAAATACTCAGCCAGGTTAAGCCTTCCGTTCCCAACCACCTGCCGAAGTCTGCTGCCAATAGGCGATTTCGAAACCTTCAGCCTTTGCTTCCTTCCAGCGTTGTCTTGCTTCCAGGACAGCTTCCTGATCGTTGCCGTCGAACATATAGATAGCCCGTTTGTATCCATCGAGCGATGGCGGTGCGGCACGGTCGACAAGAAAACGAACATCCGCATCGTTGGGATTGTCCTGTTCCGCCGTCAGATAAATCGGCTGGTGCTCCGCGTGGCCGTCGTTTTTCGTGCCATGCGGTA
>NZ_JAILWL010000198.1 GCF_025698965.1 Roseibium sp. | reverse complement strand
CACAATATCCCGGTCGTCAATATTCCCGAATACGCTGAGGAAACGGTTGCCGAAGGCGCATTTTCGCTGATGATTGCGCTGGCAAAGCGTTTGCCCGCCTTGGGACGCCAAATGCAAACCAAAGGGTGGGCGTGGCCGGAACCTGAATGGATCGGACGGGATCTGGCAGAGAGCACAGTCGGCATCATCGGGTTGGGGAAGATTGGCAAAAGCATGGCCAGAATGGCGGGGGCCGGATTCCGGGCGAACGTCATCGCCTACAACCCCGGTATGTCAGAAGAGGAAATGCTTGAACACGGCGCCAGAAAATGTGGCACCTTGCAGGAATTGCTGGAACAGTCCGACTTTGTTTCGATTCATACGGTGCTCAATCACAGCACTCGGCATTTGCTGAGCGAAACTGAATTGCGATTGATGAAACCAGGTGCTTGTCTGATCAACGTTTCGCGAGGGGCCATCGTCGATGAAAAAGCTCTGATCAAAGCGCTTGACGAGGGATGGATCGCTGGTGCCGGTCTGGATGTGTTCAGCTTGGAACCCCTCGCGTTGAAGGGGCATCCGCTAAGCCCGCTGTTCGGTAGGGACAACGTCATTTTGACGCCGCACCTGACTTTTTACACCGAGCAGGCGATGCACAGGCTTGAGAGCGAAACACTTGAGAGGTGTTTCGAGCTGCTTGACGGACAGCGCGTGCAGGTGAAGTCGGGCGATCCGCGACTACGCGCGCAATCGGCAGGCGTGACTTTCACGACTTGATCTGTCTTTCGGAGTTTCCCAAATGCAGGGAAGTTATTTGCCTGTGAATATGCGTGAGAATTTCAGTCCTTGCCTGGCTTGGCAAAAATTGGCATTTTGCAAAGTGCAAAATGAGAAAGTGCCAGCATGCTTCCTGACGAACGATACGCAGTCATTCTCGAAGAGGTGAACCGGCATCCGGCTGTTTCCATCCGGTCCTTGACGGCGCGTTTGGGCGTTTCGCGGGAAACAGTGCGCAAGGATATCGAAATCCTTGCCGGGCAAGGCAAACTTTTACAGGTGCGTGGAGGTGCTGCAAAAGTCGTCTCCAAAGAAGCGCCGATGACCGATCGCGTGAATACCAACGCCGAAGGCAAGATCAAGATTGCGACGCGTGTTTCGTCGATGATACCTGAAGGCGCGTCAATCATCATCGACAATGGCTCGACCACTCTTGAGGTTGCGCGCGAATTGGTCAAGCATCGCAAGGAATTGCAGGTGGTTACCAACGACCTTAGACTTGCGGAAACGATTGCGCCTGCCTGCCGGGAGGTGGTTTTGGCCGGTGGTCGGATAGACCCTTCCGAAATGGCGACTTTCGGCTTGGAAGTTATTGAAAACTTGTCGCGATATCGTGCCGAATTCGCAATCATCAGCGCCGGTGGGCTCAGTGCCCATGCGGGACTCACCGATTTCACGCGGGAAGCAGCGGACTTGCGAGCACGCATGCTGGTTCAGGCGGAAACTGCGTTGATCCTGGCAGACAGCTCCAAATTTGGCGTGGTCGGCCAGATCGTCATGCCGGCCCCTCCTGGAAGAGCAATCTTGATTTCTGACGCCGATCCACCAGCCGATATTTCGCAGGTATTAAGCGAGTTGCAGATCGATACCGCACATCAGTCGCCATAAAATGAAAATATTTGCAAAATTTTGCAAAGTGTGAAACTCTCCGTCAAGCAACAAATCCTGTCGGAGGAGGCACTGAGATGGCTGAAGCGGAGCTGCCTGCAAGAGCACAATACGTAATCATTGGCGGTGGTATCGTAGGATCATCCGTTGCCTATCATCTGGCAAAGATGGGTCTCACTGATATTGTCCTGCTGGAACAGGGGCAATTGAGTTGCGGAACGACCTGGCATGCAGCGGGACTGGTTGGCCAGTTGCGCAGCACGCCGGCAATGACCAACCTGATCCGTTATTCGACGCAGCTGTATTCAGAACTCGAAGCCGAAACGGGACTGGCTACCGGTTGGAAGGAGTGCGGTTCGGTCACAGTCGCCCGCAGCGACGAGCGAATGACAATGTTGCTGCGCACGGCTGCCGCCGCGCGTGCCCAGGGTGTCGAGGTGGAAGTCATCACGCCGGAAGAGGCCAGGGACAAATGGCCGGTGATGCAGGTTGGCGATCTGAAAGGTGGGCTCTGGATGCCAGGCGACGGCAAGGCAAATCCGACGGATCTGACCCAGTCTCTTGCAAAAGGCGCGCGCTTGCAGGGTGCAAGAGTAATCGAAGGAATTCAGGTAACGGACATTTTGACCGACAGAGGCCGCGCAATGGGTGTCGTAACCGACAAGGGGCGGATCGAAGCTGAGGTCATCGTCAATTGTGCCGGTCAGTGGGCTCGGAAGATCGGCAAGATGTGCGGTGTCAACGTGCCGCTCCATTCCGCTGAACACATGTATATTGTTACGGAGCGGATCGAAGGCGTGAAACCCGATCTCCCGGTTTTGCGGGATCCTGACGGGTACATCTATTTCAAGGAGGAAACCGGAGGGCTCGTCATGGGAGGCTTTGAGCCCGCTGCCAAGCCTTGGGGTATGAACGGCATTCCGGAAAACTTTTTCTTTCAACTGCTTCCCGACGATTGGGATCAATTTGAAATCCTGATGGAAAATGCGTTGATCCGCGTACCGCAAATGGCTGACACGGGCGTGCGCGAATTTTTCAACGGGCCAGAGAGTTTCACCCCCGATAACAACTATCTTCTGGGTGAAGCACCTGAAGTAAAGAATTTCTTCGTGGGAGCCGGTTTCAATTCAATGGGAATTGCCAGTGCTGGCGGCGCCGGCAAGGCTTTGGCAGAGTGGATCGTGGAAGGTTCCCCGACAATGGATCTGTTCGCCGTCGACATCCGCCGATTTGCCGACTTCAACAACAACCCCTCCTGGCTTCATGATCGCGTCAAGGAAGTGCTGGGGCTGCACTATGCGATGCCCTGGCCAAACCGGGAGCTTGACAGCGCCCGGCCGTTCCGCCGTTCAGCGCTCTATGATCGGCTAGCTGCCAAAGGCGCGGTTTTCGGATCGAAGATGGGGTGGGAACGGGCCAATTACTTTGCAGCTGAACCGGGACATGCAACCAAGTACGGCTTTGGCAGGCAGAACTGGCATGACGCTGTCGGTGCGGAACACAGGGCGACCCGGGAAGGGGTCGTGTTGTTTGATCAGAGTTCTTTCGCAAAACTGCTCGTACAGGGGCGGGATGCTTGCGACCAGCTGAACCGCATCTGCGCTGCAAATGTGGATGTTGAGGTCGGGCGAACCGTCTATACCGGCCTTTTGAACAGCCGGGCAGGGTATGAAAGCGACCTCACTGTTCTACGTTTGCAAGCTGACGAATTTCTGTTGATCACCGGCTCCGCACAGGCCGTGCGGGACGCTGACTGGTTGCGCAGGAATTTCGCGCCCGATGCCCATGTTTTTCTGACGGATGTTACAGGTTCATGGTCGGTGTTGTCTCTAATGGGGCCGGCTTCGCGCGAGGTTCTGGCAAAGACAACGCAAGCCGATCTTTCCAACGAAGCCTTTCCCTTTGGAACCGTGCAGAAAATCGACCTCGGATACGCAACTGTGCTTGCCAATCGCATGACCTATGTCGGCGAGTTGGGTTGGGAATTGATTGTTCCGGTTGAGTTTACGGTCGGTGTTTATGAAGACCTGATGCGTTCAGGAAAAACGCACGGCATTCGCGACGCTGGTTATTATGCCCTTGAAGGCTTGCGGCTCGAGAAAGGATTTCGGGCGTGGAGCCGTGAGCTGACGCCTGACATTACACCCCTTCAGGCCGGGTTGAGCTTCGCCGTTGATTTTGAGAAGCCGTGCGGTTTCATCGGCAGGGACGCTCTTCTCGCCGCCAAGTCAGACCCTGCACATTTGAACACACGAATTGTGCAGATGGTTTTGCAGGACGACGCCCCGCAGCTTTGGGGCGGCGAATCCGTTCTGTGCAACAGTGCTGTGGTCGGAGAGGTTCGTTCCGCCGCATATGGTCACACATTGGGGGCGTCGGTCGCCCTTGCTCAGTTGAACGCCTCCCAAAGGATTACCTCCGACTACCTGGCGCTCAACGATTGGGAAATCGACCTGGCGGGAACAAAATACGTGGCGGCTGCGTATTTGCGAACGCCATACGATCCGCGTGGGGAGCGCCCCCGTTCCAACTGATCCAGAGCACATCCATCGAATGTTGCATCATTTGATGGATGTACGCCGAAGGTGAGCCTTCAACAGCTTGTCCCGACGCTTGGACCGAAGAACCGGAAACTCCACGCTTCAATCTTCAAGGATTGGCCCGTTAGTCAGTCAGGCAAAAATCTGCAATCTGGACCATTCCAGGAAGGTAGATCACTCCGAGGTGACAATTCTTTCAAGGCAACAGGTTATCGGACAGGTGGATCGAGTTGTCAGTTCAAAGCACGGCCTCTTGACGCTGTAGCAGCGTAGCAAAATCGAACACTGACAGCCGGCAATCGCACCCCGCACAGTTCGCCCGTGAAAATGGCAGCTTGACAAAATTCCTCAAATCTATTTAGTTCGGTTACAGAACGAACTAAAAGAGGTGATGCATTGGCCGACCCGTCAAACATTTCAAGACGCATGTCGCTGAGTGCCATTGTGCAGGCAATTGCGAGCTATGGACCGATCTCGCGGGCAAGCGTTGCCAAGATCACCGGCTTGTCGAAGCAGACCGTTTCGGAGATCGTCGGAAACCTTGAAGAAGAAGGTTGGGTACGAACAGTCGGTCAAACGGAAGGCCATATAGGCCGGCGTGCGGTTGTTTACGAAATTGTTCCCGACGCGGCATCAGTCGCAAGTGTTGACCTGGGTGGCACCAAGATCCGGGTCGCGATCTGTGATCTGACGGGGGCAATCGTCTCGGAGCTGGTAGAAACAACCGACAAGGCCGGCGGCGAGGCTGTGGTCAGGCAAGTGGTTGATCTCGTCAACCGGGCTGCGGCGCAAGTAACATCATCTCCAACTCCTCCTCGCGTCGCAGTAATCGGTGTGCCGGGGGTACCTGACCCTGTGACCGGCCAGATCAAACTGGCTCCCAATATTCCTGGGATAGACAGCATCGATGCACGTGGGCTTTGGCAGCAATCACTTGGTATTGAGGTTTTCGTCGAAAACGACGTCAATCTGGCTGCGCTGGGTGAGCACTGGCTGACAAAGCGTGGTGACAAGGATGATCTGATTTATGTTTCCATCGGCACCGGCATCGGCGCCGGTCTCGTTGTCGGCGGGCAACTGCATCGCGGATCAAGCGGTGCGGCGGGCGAGATAGGTTACTTGCCCTTCGGCGCGGATCCGTTTGAAGACGAAAGTCTCAAGGTTGGCGCTCTAGAGAGGGTCACTGCAACCCAGGCCATCAAAAACGGATATGCGAAAGCAACGGGAAAGACCTTGAGCGTTCCCGATATCTTTGACGCGGCTGCCACAGGAGACCAAGCGGCCCTAACGGCCCTTGACGAGATAGCGCGGCAGGTCGCGCGGGCAATGGCTGCGCTCGCGGCCGTCATGGATCCGACTTGCATCGTTGTCGGTGGGTCTGTTGGGACCCGGGACGAACTCTTTGGTGGCGTGGAGAAATACATTTCAATGTGCTTCCCTCGCGCTGTTCAAATCGAAAAATCCGTGCTTGGGAACCACGCAGCCCTGGCAGGAGGCACGTCCGTTGCCTTGTCGCGCCTTCATCTCTCGCTTTTCACGGAAGGATTGAAAGGCGTTGAGATCGCGGTACCGCCGCCATCGATCGATACCTTCAAGGTCGGGGTAGCATAATGGCAAACAGCCTCCTTCAGGATCTTTCCTCACATCAGGATCGCGAAGCGGATCTGAAGCTTCTTCGGGACGCCATCGCAATCGAAAGCGTGACGGGGAATGAGAGCCGATTTGCGTTGTTTCTGAAGGATCGGATGGACGAGCTGGGCCTTTCGACGGGATCGGGGGAATTTCTGCCCGGCCGACTGAACGTCTGGGGCCAGAGCGCGTCTTCGGGAAGTCCAGGCCGGCATCTCATGTTTGTCGGGCATACCGACACAGTCCACGTGCAGGGATGGGCGGAAAACTGGCGCGGTAGAACACAGGAATCGCCGTTTTCCGGTGTCGAGATTACAGGCGAGATCTGGGGACGAGGCGCCTGTGACCTCAAGGGAGGAATTTGCGCTGCATTGAGCGCGATCAGATTGCTGAAGACGGCCGGATACCAACCGTCAGGTGGACTTTCCTTCGCCTTCATCGGCGACGAGGAAAGTGGGGAGAAAGGCACAGGTGTCAGCGCCGGGGCCCATGATCTCGTCCGACGTGTTTCGGAGGGGCAGATTTCCAGACCGGACTTTGCCGTTTACGTCGAGCCGACCAGACTTCAGGTCTATACGGCTCAAATCGGGTTCTTCATTGCCGAGATAACGATTGCCGGAAAGTCAGCCTATTTCGGCACGCCGGAACTTGGTGTCGACGCTCTAAAGGCTGCGCACAGTTTGTTGGGTCGCTTATGGGAGCATGAAGCCGAACTTTCCGCAGGACCAAGTCACGAACTCGTCGGCACGTCCTCCATTCTCGTCACGGACATCAAGGGCGGTGGCTACATTGCCGTTCCGGGAGAATGCAAGTTTTCGCTGATCCGGAAATTACGTCCGGGAGAAAGTCTGGATGTCGCCGTTCGGTTGATGGAGGAGGTCATTCGAACCACCCCGGTTGCCGAAGGCATCACTGTGAGCATCGACTATCCGGCTGGAAGAGATCATCGATTTGGCGGGTCTCCAGTCGAGATTCCGCAAGACGACGCAAGCGCGCGGCTGCTGTCGCAGTGCGTCAAACAGGTCGTCGAGGACGGCGGTGCAATCGGAGGAGCTCCTTATTGGTCTGAAATGCCGTTTCTGGTCAATGGGATCGGTTGTCCGGCCGTTTATTGCGCCCCAGGCGATATCAGTCTGGCGCATACATTCGAAGAGCGCATCGAGGTGGAGAGCTATCTGGCTGGCGTCAAGGCTTTTGCGCTGTTCATCGCCGAGTATTGCGGCCTGGAAAAAGCACGCTAAGCACGAAAAAAGTGGAGGAGATAACATGAAACCGATATCCAATAACCTGGTGAAGTCCGCCTTTATCGGACTGATGAGTTTATCCACGCTGACAACTGCGGCCACTGCCCAGACAATCGGTCCGGGAGGAGAAAGTGCAACGCCTTCGTCGCAAGTCACCGTGTCGGAAGAAAGCGCTGCTGCCCTGCGATCGGGCAATCACAAGGCAGCGCTGTTGTGGCACGACCAGTCAGACTTCGTGAATGCTGTCTCTGCCGGTGCAACTGACGAATTCGATCGTCTCGGCATCGCGGTTGTTGCAACGACAAGCGCAGGATTTGATGCCGCAAAACAGCGCAGTGACATAGAAACTTCGCTGGCTAAGCAACCAGACATCATCCTGTCCCTGCCGCTTGACCCAGTCACTTCTGCTGCCGCATTCGAAGAAGCAAAAGACGGTGGTGTATCCCTCGTGTTCCTGTCGAACCTGCCATCCGGATACGAACACCCGCGCGACTATGCAGCAATTGTCACGGATGATCTGTTCCAGATGGGCAAGCAGGCCGCTGATGCTCTGGCAAGTGCCATGGGAGGTAAGGGGACTGTCGGCTGGATCTATCATGACGCCGATTATTACGTAACCAATCAACGCGACAACGCATTCAAGACGACGATCGAAAACGACTATCCGGAAATTTCGATCGTTGCCGAACAGGGTATAAGCGACCCGGCTCGTGCGGAAGAAATTGCCAATGCAATGCTTTTGAAAAACCCGGACCTCGGAGGCATCTATGTTACCTGGGCCGGGCCTGCCGAGGGTGTTCTTGCCGCATTACGTGCCAACGGCAACAAGAACACGAAGATCGTTACGCTGGACCTTTCGGAACCGGTCGCGCTGGACATGGTGCGTGGCGGCAATGTCGCGGCAATCGTTGCAGATGAGGCCTATGAGCTCGGACGGGCGATGGCGGCTTCCGCGGCCTTGCGCCTGGTGGGCAAGGACGTGCCGCCCTTCGTCGTTGCACCTGCCATTACCGTGACCAAGGAAAACGTTTCTGAGGGCTGGAAAAAGTCCCTGAATACGGATGCGCCTGCAAGCGTTACCTCCGCCGATTGATGCGGACCAAAGGCGAGCACCCGTCTGCTCGCCTTCCTTTTTCTCGGAAGTGAGATTGTGATGACTTCTTCTGCATCGCTGCTGCAGCGCATGGATCTCCAGCGATCTGTGATCTATCTGGGCTTTCTGGCGATTTTCCTCTTCTTTGCGGTCACGCTGCATGATGATGGGTTTCTCACCAGCCGGAATCTTACCAACATCGTTTTGCAGACTGCACCAGCGACGATCATGGCCATCGGGCTTGTATTTGTCCTGTCTGCGGGAGAAATCGATCTCAGCTTCGGTTCGGTTGTTGCCGTTTCTGCCCTTTCCGCTGCTGTGGTCATGCAGAGTTACCCGATGGTCGTCGGCGTTGTCGCGGGTATCGGAGCCGGCGCTCTGATTGGGGCAATGAACGGGATTCTCGTTGCCTATCTTCGCCTGCCGTCATTTCTGGTGACGTTGGCGACAATGAGTCTTTTTGCCGGAATTGCGCGGTCCATGACCGATCTACGCTCAATTCCTGTTCTCAATGATGTTTTTACCGGTCTGTTCGGCTCAGGTAAGCTGTTTTCTGTCCCATCATTGGTCATCTGGACTGGTATCGCCGTGGTGCTGGGGCATGTCGTCTATCGGCATTCCCGCTTTGGTGCCCACGTCCTTGCCACGGGCGACAATCCGCGCGCGGCCCAGGTTTCAGGTATCAAAGTGCCTCGAATACGCCTGAGCGTTCTGACGCTTTGCGGCGCCATGGCTGGGCTTGCCGGACTTCTCTATGCAGGCCGCCTTCAGGCCGCCAAATATACACTTGGAGAAAGTGACCTGATGACCGTCATCGCCGCGGTTATCGTTGGCGGCACCGCTTTGAATGGCGGCAAGGGGTCCGTCATTGGCGCTCTGCTCGGGTCCTTGCTGATGGGCATGCTCAACAACGGCCTGATCCTGATGGGACTTGATGTGTCCGATCAGATGATTGTCCGAGGCCTTATTATTCTCGTCGCCGTCGCCGTTTCTCTGCGCGACACAAGCCGGTAACTCGGAGAAAACAAATGTTCCTCGATGTATTGATCCGCCGAAATCCGGACTTTATCGAAGCCGCCATGTCCCTTCACCAGGCTGGATACATTCCTGCCAATGCCTATGTGATTGACCTTGATGCGGTCGAACGCAACGCGCGCCTGTTTCAAGCCGAGGCCAGCGGTCTGGGGCTCAAGACATTTGCAATGACCAAGCAGGTCGGTCGCCATTCCGGATTCTGTAACGCCGTCAGGCGCGGTGGCATCGATCGCGCCGTCGCCGTTGACATGGCCTGCGCCATTGCCTGCGATCGGGCAGGCCTCAAGATCGGTCACCTGGGGCACCTGGTTCAGGTACCTCGCGGTGAGGCGGCATTCGCAGCCTCGGAACTCACACCTGACTATTGGACGGTCTTTTCCGATATCAAGGCGCAGGAAGCTGCATCCGCTTCTGCAAGCGCCGGACGCCGACAAAACCTTCTTGCCAGAATCCAGACCGAAGGAGACACTTTCTATCGCGGCCACGAAGGTGGATTTGCCGCCGACGAGATTGTTGCGGTTGCCGAGCGACTGGACGCGTTAGCCGGAGCCGCTTTTGCGGGAATAACAACATTCCCCGCCTTGCTCTTTGATCCCGAAACCGGAAAGGTCAGGCCGACACCCAACCTGGCCACCCTGGAGCGGGCCGCGAATGCCCTTGCCAGAACCGGACGCACCGGAATTGAAATCAACGCACCGGGAACAACGTCTTCAACGGTTTTGAAATCTCTTGCGGAGGCCGGCGCAACCCAATGCGAGCCGGGTAACGGATTGCACGGAACGACTCCGCTTCATGCGGTCGAAGATCTACCTGAAGATCCCGCGGTCCTTTACCTTTCCGAGGTATCGCACCAGCACGGTGGCAAAGCCTATTGCTACGGCGGAGGCCTTTACATCGACCCGGTGTTTCCAAAGTACCAGGTCAAGGCTCTTGTGTCGTCTGAACCGACATCGTCACACGCCGACTTGGCAGATGTGGAAATACCCGACTATTCGGCTATCGATTACTACGCGATGATTGATGCCACACAACCGCGGTCTCCAAGGGAAGGTGACACGGTTGTCTTTGGATTTCGAGGTCAGGCGTTCGTTACCCGTGCCATGGTCGTTGGCATCTCAGGCGTCAGTACCGGCAAGCCTTGCGTTACCACCGTCGAGAACGGATTTCGGGATCCTGTCTCCTGGCCGGGAGCAAAGGTGCAATGAGTTCCGACCAACCTGTTCTGTCCCTTTCCGGCGTTCACAAGGCCTTTGGTGGAGTGGTTGCCATTGAAGAGTTTTCACTCGACCTGAAAGCCGGTGAGATTGTCGCGCTTGTCGGCGACAACGGCGCCGGAAAGTCAACTCTCGTCAAGATCATCTCCGGCGTGCACAAGCCAACATCCGGAAAAATAAGATTGAACGGTGACGAGGTTGCCTTTTCGGACGCAAGTTCCGCACGAAGCCTGGGGGTTGAAGTCGTCTATCAGGATCTTGCTCTCGCAGATCAGCAACCGGTTTACATGAACATGTTCCTGGGGCGCGAACTGACCAGGCCACCATTCGGTCTTCTGGACAAAAAACGCATGAGACAGGAGTGTCAGGAGCTGGTCGACGAACTGGATGTGCGCATTCCCTCGGCCAGTTCGACAATTCGGGATCTAAGTGGTGGGCAGCGGCAGGGCATAGCCATAGCAAGAGCCACACATTGGGCGAGCAAGTTGATCCTTCTGGATGAACCGACCGCAGCGTTGGGGGTTGCTGAAACGGCGAAGGTTGAAGAATTGGTTGCGTCACTGAGAGCAAAGAACCTTGCAATCCTCATCATAAGCCACAGTCTGGATCAGGTCTTTCGCCTTTCCGACAGGATCTGTGTTCTGCGCAGAGGCAAGCAGATAGGTGTGAGGAACACGCGGGAGACGGACAAGAACGAAATCGTTTCGATGATCACGGGCGTGTCCAATGAGAACCAGGAGCCA
>NZ_JAILWL010000197.1 GCF_025698965.1 Roseibium sp. | reverse complement strand
TGGCGAGCTTGTGTCCTGCCCCGGCAAGGTTGGCGGTGTCGCTGTAGTTTCATTGCCTGTCGACAACGCGACTTGTTCGTTGCTCCCTGTCAGATTCCCGGTGGCATTTCCCGAGTCTGTAATCTGCGACGCGTTATCATCGGCATTCGTTTCCTGCTGAGTATCGGATGAAACGACTGGTGCCTTGGGAGCGTTTTCCCTGGGTTCGGCAACAAGAACGGGTTTTTGCTCAGCATCCGGCACAGTTTGTCCGGCGAGAAAGTAAACGCCTGCAGCTCCAACTCCTGCAAAACCCAGCAAGGACAGTCCAACAAGAATACGTCGGCCCCATCTGGGCGCGGGAGCGGTTTCGTCCAACAACGATTGCTCCGCAGGTGGTGAAGACGGTCTGATGATTGTCCGGTCCGGAATTCCGCTGTTCATCGGAGCGCCAAGTGTCCATTCGGCAATATCCGTCATGGACGCGGGTCTGTTAGCCGGATCAGGTTGCAGCATGGCTTCCAGGAGTGGTCTGAAGCGGTTGTCTATGCCTTCCAACGGAGGCACGGATCGGCGCTTTTCGACAATTTGTGCCTGCGACCCACCCATGTCGATCTGTTTGCCTGTCAGGGCTTCCGCAATAACCAGTCCGAGCGAATAGATATCGCTTCGCTGCGTCACCTTTCCGTCAAAAATGCCGACTTGCTCAGGAGAGACGTAGTTCACCTTCCCTGCAAAACCGTCGCCGATAATCGTAGGACCGCCGGTGTTGGCCCTGGATATCCCGAAATCAATGATCTTGGCCTGACCGACATCTCCGTTCTGCAAAATGATGTTGTCGGGAGAAAGGTCCCGGTGGATTACGTCCCTGTCATGCACCGCCTGCAAGGCCGACGCGACACGTATCAGAAGCTTATAGACCGCCTCCGGTTCCAACGGTCCGGCTTCGAGGCGTTCGCTTAAGGATGGGCCGCCGACAAACTCCATCGCCAGATAATAGATCCCGAGTTCCGGCTCCTTGGCAAACACGAAGTATTGGGTCAGTGCGTCGTGTTTCAGCTTCCGTAGGATCTTGGCTTCGCGCTTGAACAGATCGAGGATCATCGGATCGCGGGCAAAGCTGGCCAATAGTACCTTGATGGCAACGGGATCACCGCTTTCAACGTCCCTCGCCCGGTAGACGGTGCCAATGCCACCATCGGCAATATGCTCCACAATCTCGTAGAGATTGTTGAGACGTGTGCCGGATGGAAGGAGATTATCCGCTGCGTTCATCAGTGACGCGCTCCTTCACCGAAGGTGTCACAATCAATGTCGACAATCACAACCGTGACGTTGTCGGACCCACCTTTTTCCAGAGCCCCGTTCAGCAAGCCGTTTGCGCTCACATTCTGGGAACCGTTGGTCAATAGAGTTCTGATAACCGCGTCTTCCAGGTGTCCCGTCAAACCATCTGAACAAAGTAGAAATCTGTCACCGGACCTCAAGTTGCCGGAGACGAGTTCCAGCTCCAGATCGACTCCCGACCCGATTGCGCGTGTAATCACATGACGGCGAGCGTAATGACGGGCTTCTTCTGGCGTTAGAACATTCTGATCGACTAATTCCTGCGCTTCGGTATGGTCCGTCGTCAGCTGTTCGAGATTTCCGTTTCTGAATCGATAGACACGGCTGTCTCCTGCCCATAGACAGGCGAAATTCGCTTCGAACGTCAGTAACGCGGCAATTGTTGTTCCCATTGGTGCGTCGCCGGCCTGTTGTGAAGCGCGTTCTATCTGTTCCTTTGCATCGATGACCCGGGTCTCGAACTGCTCCAGAAGATCTTCCGCATTCCTAGGAGGGCTAATCGTATTGAGCGCATTTCTGACCAATCCGGAAGCAAGTGCCCCATCGTTGAGCCCTCCGGCGCCGTCCATGACCGCAAAGATCCCCTTTTCTTCGTCGATAAAATAAGCGTCCTGGTTTTCCTGCCGCACCCGCCCGACATGGGTCATACCGACTGCAAATTCACGAAGCGTTTCGCGGGTCGTTTGGGTCATGCCTGATGATCCTCCGAAAAATGTCGCCCACGAGGTTTTTCCACCCCACCTTTCGTGCTTGTTGAACAAGACCGGTTTTCCGGCACAAGAAACCAGAGAAATGCTTCTGCGTGAGGCAATCCCGAACAGGTGAAACCGTAGCGTTTTTTACCCGCATTGCACATGAACTCCGATCGAAGCAGAATTTCCGTGTCCGGCATTGCATCCAAATCTTCGGGTTTACAGACTATCTGATCGTCAAGATCCGGTTGAGTGAGGACCGGGGTAACAAGATTGGCTACATCTTTCTGAAAACCGTCGAATGTTTCACTCTCATCAAGTGTCTTCAGCAATACAGTTTCAAGAGCAGCAAACCAGTTTTCGGAAGGTCTCCCTTCTTCATCGGCGCTTGCGCTCACGAAGACCGTCAAGGGAAATTCACGCCCCACTTTGTCGATGCTTGGCATAAATGCCCCAGCAAGTTTTTTTGAGTGACGGCTCCCGGTCGCTTCAAACGCCATCCAGAACCGCCACACCGGCATGGTCATATAGGCCTCCTCCCAGGCGTCCCTTAAATCCAACCTGGATTGTGTGAGCCCCTGGATCAAAAACGGTTCCCACACTCTTAAGAACCCGGCAGGACAATGCTTGCTCACAAAGTCAGCACGCGCCGGCAACTTTCCGAAGTACCCGCCGCTCATGATCTAAAAACTCGTTGGGCAGCTGAAGTCACCGACCGCAGACAAAAAGAACGGATTCGGTTTTGACCTTAAGGTCACGGTGAATGCCACCTGACGTCCACCAAGCGTCTTACGGATAACGAATTTGTTTTGTCCGGAGCTGACCCGATTTGCGCGCACGAACCGGTAAAATGCCCAATCTCCGTGGATTTCCTGGCGAGATCTGTAGCCAGGCACTTCCGGTTGAATGACAAGAACCACACGTGGCGTTGCAGTATTGCTTGGCCAATCGAAGCTTGCCGGCAAAGGTTCGATCTCGGCGTTGAACCCGGGACCACGCGTTACCAGAACCAGATTGCCATTCACTTCAAGACTGGCCGCATCCGCCTGTTGAGACAGCGCTCGGGGGACAACCTGCAATCCTACGGACGGAAATGCATTGCCCGTGGGAAAGAATGCCTGCTTGATCAGGTCCGCGCGTTCGAATTGTCTTAAGGTCGCGTTGGAAAGTCTGTCCGCCTGGGCAACCTCCGGCTTCCAACTCCAGGGACGTGCTGAGGTATCCACCAGGGCTTTTAGGTTCTGGTCAAAGAACTGCTGCATTACACCTGTGGGAGAAAACAGCTTTGCAAATTCTGTCATAGGGACTTCGGAACGACCGTTTGTGAACGGAAAATTCCGGCCGACTATCTGGCGGCACGCATCCACGACCTGAGATTTCAGCTTCTCATTCAGTTGCGTGATCGATGTTTCCTTGAATTCTTCGTCAAATTCCTTTGCCGACTGAAGAATGAGCTTGTCGAACGGTTGCGGAAACCTGGTGGCGTTGCTTCTTAAAAGCGATGCCTGGATCTGGACGTTGGAATTTGCCGTTTCGCTCTGCAAGGGATTGTTTGCAACCACCAGCAAATTGTCGAGAATATTCTTGAAGTTGACGAGCAAGGCATCGATCTTGCGGCTGTTTTCTCCCTCGACCAGCACGTGGTAAGGCCGGAAATGATCTTCGATGGCCTTGCCTGGAATAATCGTGGGGCCACCGCCTCCAGCCGCGGTACCGAGCGCACTCGTGACGCCACCTGGTGCCAGCGCCTTGAGCCCTGCTTCCAGTCCAATCCGTTTCAATCCACCGGAAGAGTCCAGTACGTATCGCTGAAAGACTTTCTGAGCGGCGTCGGCTCCGGCTTCCTTCGCACTGTCACCGGAAATAGTACCGGCCAGTCCCTCACTTGAAACATCCTGTGTGAGCAATGTTTCACCACGAATGCTTTCGAGTAACTGGACGACCGGGGATGTCGGTGCTGAAACCGCCTGCAAGGTGGTATAGAGCGGTTTGTCGTTGCGCATGGACTTGAATTTCAGGTTGCCAAGCGCTTCTTCCCAGGCCTCGATATAGTCCCTCGTGTAGAGGGCCAGGATCTCTGACGGCAGAGATTGATACTGCCCGGAAAACGCGTCCTGCTGACCTATATTGCCAAAAACCCATTGGTCACGTTCCAGCTCTTCTCGGATGCCGGCAAGGTTCGGAAGTACTGAAAGATGGAAACCGGGATAGGTATAAAACTTGTCGACGGCAACTGTATCGAGCGTGTCACCGTTTTCGGTTTCAAAGACGGTCTCCATATCCGGTCCGCCGCGCTGTTCGGCTATCCAGTCTTCGCTAGCAAGCCCTTTGGCGCGGGATTTCAGCAGCGCATATCCTCTCTCAGCCAAACTGACGCGAGCGAGTTCTCTTTGAACTTCAGCCACAAGGACACCGTCGAGCTGGCTGGTCAGCACGTTGCCGCCGAAATCAAGATCAAGCATGGCTGCGACATGCGTGTTGAGCTCGTTGCGCAAGACCTCCCCTTGAGGACCGGGGAAACTCTGCAGGAAGTCAGCCCTGAAGGAGTTCTTGATCTGATCCTTGTCTATCTCGGGCGCGTCTCCGGCAACCATTCGGTAGAGTTTGGCAAGATTGTAAAGCGTATCGATGTCCTGACCGCCCGGTCCCGTGCGGTTGTCCAGAACTTCGGTCATCTGTTCTTCGATACGCAACAAAAGGCGCGGGCGTAACAGCCGCTCAAGACCACTGCGATAGGATGTTATTCCAGCAGCTTCCAGGCGTTCCCGTTGACTGAGGCCGAATTTTTCCATGAGCGGTGTCGGATCATTCCGGCTGTCATAGCCAGCAGGCAATCCACGGAGCAACGACAGGATGTAAGCCGTATCGCGCAAGCTATCATCGCGCACGATTCTCTGATCCAGCACTCCTTCACCTTCGGCCCTCACCGCAGCGACTGCCTTTGAAGTCTCGTCAATCAGCGCCTTATTGTTAAGATAACTGATGCCCCAAAGGCTTCCGAGGCCGATGGTCACCAAAGCAATGGCGGCATAGGCTGCAATCCGCGTTGCGGTCGCCAGGCGGACCGCATGGCGGTTATGAGTTACCCAGCCGGCCTCACCGATGATCACCTTGTTCAAAAGGTCGCGAAGAAAATAGCTCTTCCCCTGTCCTGACAGGGCCGCGGCCTGATAGGAGGTTCCGAAGGCCTGGCTCATGGAGCCAATCACCCTGTCGATCGCCGTCCCGGTTTGTGTACCCGAGGTGAAATAGAACCCGCGCAGAACCGCATTCGGATAGTACCGACTGGGCTCGAAGACAGCGTTCAAAAATCCCGTCACCCGATCTTTCAACGCCGCCACCTGGGTCGGGAAACCGAACAACATCAACCTTGCGCGCGGATCAGGCTCTTCTTGCAGTCTGTCGGACAATTCTTCATTCAGGCGTTCGACAAGCAGATCGAATTCTGCCGGGGTTTCGGAGACCATGTTTTTGGTCTTTTCCCGTGTCTGGAACGTTGCGCCCCATACGAGATTGCGACGGCTTTCGGGATACGATCCAAAGAATTCCATGAACCCGGCGATAGTGTCTGCCTTGGTGAAGACGACATAGACGGGAAAGTCGATTTTCAGAGTTTTGTAGAGTTCGATCAGCCTCGCCCGGATGGCGTCCGTATGCAGCTTCAATTCCGCCTCGGACAATGTCATCAGGTCTTCCAGACTGATCGATACCATCACGCCGTTCACAGGTTGGCGCGGACGCGCCTTGCGAAGGATTTTCAGAAAGCCAAGCCAGGCTTCACTGTCGTGCTCTTCATCTGAATCCTGTGTGGTATAACGACCTGCAGTGTCGATCAGGACGGCATTTTCCGCGAACCACCAGTCGCAATACCGAGTACCGCCTAGACCTTCCAGTTTTTGGGATTCACCCTTGCCTCTTGCATTCGCGAATTTGAGGCCGGAATGCACCAGCGCGGTGGTCTTGCCCGCGCCCGGCGGCCCGATCACCAAGTACCAGGGAAGATCATAAAGATAGGTTCGAGTGTTGCCGCTCGCCTTCTTCAGGGTCTTGAGCGCATCTTTCATACGCTCGGACATGATCTGCAGGTCTGCTTCACTAGCCTTCGGTTGAAGAATTTCCTGCTCCAGCGCGCGGTTTGCGGCAATTCGCTTATAGATCCGATAGGCCGTCCAACCACCGAGGGTCAGCAATATCACCAAAGCCAGAACGAGGCGGACCCAAAGAGGCTCAATCGGGCGCACACCGGCAATAGCAAGGAAAGGCCCTCCGAACCAGATCAGTGCTATGAGGGCGAGAATGCCTATCAGGATTGCCGTAATTCCAAGCCAGAATTTCATAAAAATTGCCTTATGCTGCGGTTGCCCCGGCTTTAAAATCTAGTTGTTGATCACCAGCCCCTTTGGTGGTGGTTTCAAAAACACCTCCACTCGACGGTTAAGCGCCTTCCCTTCCCTGTTGGTATTGGGTGCGATTGGTTCCTCTGCACCACGGCCTTCCACCTGAACCCGCGCAGGCGCCTGCAAGATCGACTGCATCACCGCAGCCACCGACTTCGCCCGCTCGACTGACAGATGCCAATTTGTCGGGAAACGAGGATTGTTCCGGATCGGATCGCTGTCGGTATGACCGACCACAAGGATTTCCCCTTCAACCTGATCAAGCGTCTTGCCGACCTGTTCCACAAGGAGCTGGAACTCGGGACGCAGCGTGGCGGCGGCAACGTCGAACTGAGCACGCATGCGCAGCATGATGGCGGGACCTGCCTGTTGAATTTCTAAACCGTCCAAACCGGCAAGTTGCTCTGAAACCGTATCGATCGCCGCGTTTTCCGCCGGAGGCGGTGCTGGCGGAGGTTTCGGCGTATAGCCTTCGCGCGCCAACTCAACCGGTCCGGTTGGGTAAAGCGCAGCGGCGCGCCCTGCGAGCACTTCACTGCCCCCCGCCAACAACAGCATCAGGGTTACATATCCCCCGAGCAGTAGCGCTGCAGAAATGGCCGCAACCGACCAGATCGGAACGGAAAATCCTGTTTTTTTCTGTAGGAGATCAAGTCCGCGCCAATGTGGGGAGAGATCATCCCCCGGACGTGGACGAACACGTCTCAGAATTTCATGCAGATCCCGGCGTTCACGTTCTAGGCCTTGCTGCCCTCCCTGGATTGCACGGTACTTGCCGTAAAACCCAAGCGAAAGACACGCATGCATGACTTCCAGAACACCATAATTACGGCCAGGATCCTGCTTTGCCTTTTCCAGCAATTGAAAGAATTCGACACCACCGGTCGCCTGACCGAAAAACTGGGTCAGCATGGAATACTGGGTCCACTGGTGACGTCCTGCCGACGGCAGGTTCTGCACAATATCGTCAGATGTTGCACAAAGCGCATAAGCCGCCGACTGGATCTGATCATCCGTGATCCCGGCGCTGCGCAGTTCTTTTTCAAACGTCTTGATGGCGTTGTAGACATCGCGCATCAGAGCATCGAACTGCGCATCAGTCATGGTCAGGTGAAGCCGTCCCAACAGCAGGAGGAGTGGCGCTGCTGCCCGGGAAATCGGATTGCGGTTGGCGACCCGGATCTGGTTGATGTCGGGCGTATGCGCGAGTTGCCCGGAGGGCTGTGCAGGCGCCGCACCTGCCGCGGCAGCACCCTGTTGTGGTGGAGGTGGAGCAGATGGCTGTTCCGGAGGTGGCGTCCTTAGATCCGGCGCCTTCTGCTGACCGTATTCATAACCGGCCGGTGTCGGCGCATATGGGTCTGGTCTGCTCCCGCTGCCTCCCTGCCAGGGGTCTGGAGATGAGCCAGGTTGCGCGTGAGGCGGAGGCTGAGGTGATGTTTGTCCGGGACCAGGTTGAGGTGAAGGCGGTTCTGCTGGCGGTTGACGCGGCGGTTCAGACGGCTGCGTCTCACTCCAACGGCCACCAGGATTCGGTCTGACGATGGTTTTGCCTTTGCGTTTCGAGACGCCAAAGGGATCGTCGTTGTCCGACATCAACGGCCCTCCCGAATGGCATAGAACTCGAGTTGCAGGTCGGGCCAGTTACCCGAAAACTGAAGACCTATCGCTGAATCCTGACTGAATTCGCGCCAGAGCGGCGTTGTTTTGTCGAGCCTGAAATAGACCCTATCCGTTAGCGCGCGGATCTGTGCCGGCGGAACCGGCATATGGACAAGCGGAATGCCAGGTAGATTGGAATAAACAATCTGCCGCATCTGTCCGAACGGACCGACCTTGAAAAGGCGTGGAAATTCGTTCTGAATTTCGGTCAACGGCCTGCGCGCAGCCACTTCGATTATGAAATTTGCCTGCGCAAACAGATTGCGGTCGACAATCGTCGATTTGAAGGCGTTCGGTGCAAGCTGTTCCAGCGGCAGGCGAATAGCCCTTCTATCGTAACCGGCTGACAGAAACGCCTGGATATCCGCAAGAACCGGCTTGAAGATGTCATGCAGTTTGTCGTGGTCATAGACCGGATAGTTGCGCGCACGGCGTTCGTCGGTCGCAAATGTCGCCAGTTCACCGGCTATCTGCAGAAATTCCGAGTAGAGCCGTTCCGGATGCACATATGCGGACTTTCGCAAATGCATCAGCTGCGGATGGATCCTGTTGAGCATTTGCAAGGTCAGATAATCGAAATTCTGTAACCCTCCACCCGCAGACGTGTCAGCTGCATACCGCGCCAGTTCGCTCAACTTGCGTTCCACCCAACCGATCACGGAATCAGTCCAACCGGTCACGACGGGATGCACGTGACAGGCCAGAACCGGGGGAGCAAAGGTTCCGTCTGTAATGACGATGCGGTCTTTGATTTCGGTGATCCTGGCGACCGGCAGGCAAACCTGCCCGGGATGCGGTGTCGAACGAATGGAATAGATCAACCGTGGATGGGCGACGTCAATCTCTTCTTCCTGCCGGATTGCGGACGTTGAATCGATAATCGTCTCTCGGCCCTGAACATACCGGGTCGCCGTATCATCTCTGCCATTTGCCACTTCGACCGCATTGACCGTGGTTTCCGGGATCCCCAACCAGACGATCTGGCCTGCGGCATCTTCGGGAACATCTATCGCTGGCGGCGGAGTTCCGTCAGCTGGAAAGTTGAACACCGTTCCATCGGGAAAAATTCCTCGGCCGTGGCGTAATGCAAAACGACATTGCTGACCGACATCCTGGTCGATTTCCAGATCTGAAAACCCCCAGGGATAAGGAGACGCCATACGCACCCGCTCATCCAACAGATGTTCGGCATAGCGATCACTCTGTTGCAGGTGGTGTGGCCGCAAAAACAGGCCTTCGGTCCATGCGACTTTGCTATACCACGACATAAAGGCACTGCTCCCTTATTCAGCTGGCGCTTTCGCACCCGTCAAAATTCTAAAAATTCCAATCACATCATCCGGATGACTGATCCGGATCATCACTGCTCAATTCCTCGTAGCTTTCGGTAAAGTACTGCGTAAAAACGCCGACAACACCATCGTCGTAGGCCCCGGACAGGGATGTCCATCGTTCTTGCAAGCGATCCCAGAGCTTGGCTTTCTGATTACCAAATGCACTCTTGGCGACCTGACCATCGTCTTCCAGCGCCTTCGGGGACAATGTGTCGTCAAACCGTGCCGCTGCCTTCTGCATGGCTGCATAAGTCCAGACGTGGTGTTTTTGAATATCCTTGAACGCCGCTGTCATAGCTTTTGCCATCGGCAAATAACCGTTTTCTTCCGCATTTTCAGAGAGCATTGTCTGCAATGCCATTTGCGGTGTCGGAGAGAATTTCAGCGCGTTGTTGCCGCTTCGTCCGATCAGCGTACGATTGGCATTCCGTGTCATGGCCTTAACCTGGCTGCGCGCCTGCAACAGCCCCATCATATCCTCGGTCATACCTTGAAGTACGTTTCCGATTTCGCGCGCAAAATCTTCCGGATCCCTGCCTTCCAGAACAGAAACCGGGATTCCTGCCCCTTCCGCAAAGGCTTTCAGAATGTCTGAAGAGGCTGTTTCCCCGCTGACAGGAGCAACCGCCTGTTCATGAACGGGAGGGTCGGATCGGTCGGAAGGTTCGCTTTCAACACTCCTGGCAGATGCCGTTTCTTTCACGTCGGAGAAGCCATTCTCATCTTCAGATCCGACAAGCGGTTCTGCCAGCCTTTGCCCGGAAGTTTCCGGGAACGGCGAAGGATCGTTCTGCACCGGCTCGGCAACCATGGCCTGCGGTGTCGCTGCCCCTTGCGAATGATCTTCCTTTGCTCCGAGTTCAGGCATTTTGAACAAGGGCTCTTCTTCCTGTGTCGCTGCTCCCGTGCTGCTTTCTCGTGCAAAGGGAGACTGAGACCCTTGATCTTGCGTAGTTCCAGAGAATGCCGGAGTGTCCTGCGCTGGTTGAAGGTGCGGCTGCTGGGCGAGATGGTCCAGTGGATCCGCTTGGGCCGGGCGCACGGGCTCACGTTCAATCGCCCCGGTTTGCGGATCGTAAAGGGCCGGATCGGCGTTCCCGCTTCCATGTCCGTCTCGGCTCCAGACATCGTCGACCGGTGTGCCTATACCTGGTGCCGAGGATGGCGGAGCGTGTCGCCCTTCCATTCCGACTGCTGGAGACGTCCACGGGCCGCCTGCGTTTTCAGTTTGAGGATACAAGGGAGTTTGGCCGGGAGACGGTGCTGAAGGCCAGGAGCTTTCCTGGGCCGCTGGAACGGATGCTTGTGGAGCCTCCCAGGGCTGCGAATGGGATTGCACCGCCGGCGCCGGCGCGTTCGCAAAACCTAGACCTGCAACGTCGTCAGCTTCCAAGGAGACAACAATAATATAGTCTCCGATCATGAGCCGGTCTCCAGACCGCAGCACATGAGCCTTGTCCATGCGGTTCGGACTGCCGTTCAGAAAAGTGCCGTTTGTGGAAATGTCGAACAGGATAAACTGGCCGTCTTCGAAACGCACTTCGCAGTGTTTGCCGGAAACAACCCGTTGCGGATCAGGTAAACTCCAGTCGAGATGATCATGTCGACCGATATCGAACCCGCGATCGGCGCAGCTATATGACACCTGACCGCCGGTCTCCAACCGGTCTACATTTTCTATCTGGAGTGTGATGCGCATTCCGAGCTGTAGTCAGCAACAATGACTTTATTTC
>NZ_JAILWL010000196.1 GCF_025698965.1 Roseibium sp. | reverse complement strand
GTTCAAAAGCGCGCGCGTTGACTGTTCGGCAGCCGCACGGGTGTCTCCGGTATCGGCCATGCGGCGCTCGATATAGGCCTCGATATTCTTGCTCTGACGTCGCCCCGGCAGGTGCTCCATTACCGAAACCATTCGAACAATATCCTTGCCGATATTCTCTTCCGTCAATCGATCAGTCTCTGCATCTGTGATCTCACAGCGCAAATGCACCAGATGCTCAGCACGGAACATTCCGGCAAGCTGGGCTTTTTCCAGCGCGTCCACCATCGGCGCCAGGACCTCGCGCCTTTCCGGCTTTGACACTGTTGCCCCGACGCACAGGCTGTCAAAGACGGTGGTTATGCCGCTGCCAATAATCTGCGCGTCATGGGCAAGAGCGGCTCTCAACGGATCCCAACGTACATGCGCACGCGGATAGACATGCTTTTCGAAGTGATCGGTGTGAATATCGATCAGCCCCGGGAGAAGGAAATCTCGCTCCAGATCCTTGCCGCACTGCGGTGCGTGCCCCGCATCAACACTGACGATCTTGCCTTCACTGACACTGACGTGGCCGGTAATGACTTCGTCACCCAGGACAATCCGGGCATTTTTCAACACAACCAATTCACTGCCGATGGGCACGCGATTGTCTGCAAAAGTCATGAAAGCTCCTTCCGGCGGGATATCAGCATGGTCGGCCTTTTAAGGCAGAAAAGCCTTCTACTCCCAATCCCGGCACAGATTGTGACAGTTTCAGCAAGAGACCATGACAAGTCAGGGAAAAGGAGCAGAATGAAGCTTTGATAGCGCAAAGAGAATGCAATCTAAGGAGATCGGGGTCAACGTACCATCGTCAACCGGTTCCAGTCGGCATAGTCAGGAGACCCTTCGCGGCGGATTTCACCCTGGTAGCCATATTCTACCAGATGCACCATGACACTTGTCTCGTCCGCCAGGACGACCGCGTAGCTTTCCGGCAGGTCGGAGGCGCTCAGGTTGTGCTCACTGCCAAAATCCGGCCACCCCGCGTGGTTGGTTCCGCGCGGTGCGCTGAACGGCACTCCGTGGAGCGATCCGGACAGGAGCAAATGGCAATGACCATGGAAAATATGCCGGATCTTGGACGCATGCTTTTTCACCAGGGCACCGAACTCTTGCGCATCCTGAAGCATGATCTTGTCCATCGGAGCAATTCCGATCGGAACCGGATTGTGATGCATGAACACAAAAACCGGTCCGGCCGAGGAGCTTAACCTGTCATCGAGCCATTGCCTGCGAACATCGCAAAAAAAGCCTGCATGCGTATCGGGGCCCCAGGTATCCAGCAGGATTGCCTGACCGACAGGCAATTCCAGCACGGACTGAACAAAACCGTTTTCATCGGCAAGTTCGGGAAAGACCGAAAGGAACGTATCTCTTTCATCGTGATTGCCGATACAAAGGTGCACCGGGATCGAAAGATCTGAGATCATCTCCTTGAGACGCTGATAATCCTCTCGATCTCCCCAATCAGACAAATCGCCGGTGATGACCAGACCGTCGGCATCCGAATGATGCGTCAGGGCATGGTCCAGAGCTTTCCTGAAATTGTCGTTCGGCTCGCGTCCGCCGATCGTGTCTCCAGGTCTTGTCAGATGGATATCCGTGAATTGAAGAAGTTTCACCGCTTCCTCCAAATGGTTGTTCTTGATGAAAAACGCCGCCCGAAATCGGGCGGCGTAAAGAAGCTGCATTTCTTAGTTGTTGGAGGGCAGCAGATCCTGCGTTTCTTCCGCAAGCTGCTCCTGAAGTTCGCTCATGTCGTCATATTCGCCGGTGACGATACCTTCGATACCGTCATAGATCACTTGCGTGATCGCCAGACCGTTATCGCCCGGATAGGCCTGCCAGTCGCGCAGGAGAGGCAGCTGACGCACGGCGGTCTCCTTGTTGGGATTTTCCTTGTAGAAATCGGCAAGGATCACTTCGTTGGCTGCCTTGTTCGGCGGCATGTAACCTGTTGTGCGTGCAACTTCGGCCGCGCCCTGACCGGAAGTGATGAACTTCAGCCATTTCCAGGCGGCATCAAGTTCTTTGGGATCTTCGGAAGTCGACACCAGCATGGCAGCGTTACCACCTGCCGGCAGCCCTTTCGGACCGGACGCTTCCAAACCTGGGAACTCGTTGGTTGTGAGTTCGAATTCGCCCTTTGAACGCTCGACCGCGCCCAGCGCCGAAGTGGACCAGAACATCATTCCGATCTCGCCGGCGGAAAAAGATGCCAATGCCGCTTTCCATTCGATATTCTGCATGTCGCAACCACGAAACAGAGACTTCATGGTTTCAAGCGACTTCAGGCCTTCCGGAGAAGCGATCTGGATGTCGTTGCCTTCCATGGTCGCCTTGTCCTGGGACCACATCAGCGCCTGAAGGAACCAGTTGCCGGTGATGTTCCAGCCCCAGAACATCGGGTTCCTTACGCCAGCATCACGCAGTTTGCCGCAGGTCTCGACAACCTCATCCCAGGTTCTAGGCAGCTGATCCGTTGACGTGATGCCGGCTTTTGCCATCACATCCATGTTGTAATAACCGACCGGCAGGGACACCGAAAACGGCAGGCCGAAAATGTCGTCGTTGAATGTGCCCAGCGCCAGCATGGCATCGTGATAGCCATCCTTCGCGAAGTCCTCTTCCTTCAGGATGAAAGGCTCCAGCGATTTTGCGATGCCTTTGTCCACCAGGATCGCCTGGCGATTGAGACCTTGCATCGTCACATCCGGCAATTCACCCGCAACAGCTTCTCGCAGGATCGTATTCGAAGCATCTTCGTAGGATTCGTAAGCGGCGCGGATTTTCACTTCAATATTCGGATACTGCTCGTTGAACATCGGCAGAATCTTTTCGTAAGTCACATCAAACAGATGAGAATACGGATAGGCAAATTCGATGGTGATTTTTTCGCCCTCCGCCTGAGCCGATCCGGCCGCCAGCAGAAAAGCGATTGCGGTTAAACACTTTTTCATGGAACTCTCCGTGGTGTTGCCACGGGTGCGGCCCGGTCGCCAAACTGTCCGCACCCGGTTGATCCCGAACGGGATTTCGGTAACGGGACCGCCCACCCGGGCGGTCCCGCCAAAACGATCTGCAGCTATTTCATGCCGCTCAAGGTGATGCCTTCGATGAACCGGCGCTGCGCGATCAGGAACGCCACGATCAGCGGAGCCACGATGATTGTTGCCGTTGCCATCATCGGTCCAAAATTGTCGCCATCCGCATCGCCCTTGAACTCTCGCAATCCCAGCGGGGGCGTGAACAGTGAGCGATCACCGGTGATGACAATGCGAGGCCAGAAATAATCGTTCCAATGGGCCACTACCGAAAAAATCGCGAAGGCCAGCAGCGCCGGAACGGCTGTGGGCAGCATCACATTCCAGATAATGGAGAATTCGCTCATGCCGTCCATGCGCGCAGCATCGATCAGATCGTCCGGGACTGTCATGAAAAACTGACGCATCAGGAAGATGCCGAAGACTGAAATGGTCCATGGAACGACCAGCGCAGCGTAGGAATTGGTCAGCCCTACCTTGGCCAGCATGATGTAAAGCGGCAGGGCAATCGCATGAACCGGGATCAGCAGGCAAAACAGAACAAGACCGAAGACCGCCTCCCTGCCCCAGAACCGAAGCTTAGCAAGCGCATAGGCACAGGGTAGTGCCACTAGAACCTGAATGACGAAAATCGAAACGGTCACCACCAGACCGTTGACGAGATACCGCAGCAAGGGCGCTTTCTCGAAAGCGGTCGTGTAGTTGTAGATGATCGGGGTCACCATGCAATCGGCGATATCCCTGCCCAGCTTGATGCAATAATCGTCTCGGAAAAGCTCCTGTGCGCCGAAGAAACCGCCGGTGTTCTGCATGATTTCCGCAGGGCTTTTGAAGCTGTAACTGACCATCACGTAAAACGGCAGCAGAACGATCAGGCTACCTAGGATCAGCACGACGTGTTTCACGGTTTCAGCGGTTGAAAACCGGAACGAAGCCAGACTGACAGACGGCGTTCCCTGCAGAGCTGTTTCACTCATGAATAATGCACCCTTCGTTCAATCAGCCAGCGCTGGACCAGCGTCAGGAACATCACGAAGGCAAGGAACACCACGGTGATCGCGGCGCCAATGCCCATGAGGTTCTGCTGGATGGCTTTTTCGTAGATGGCGAACATCATCACGTAGACAGACTTCGATGGTCCGCCCCCTTGCGGATAAAACGCTTCAACGGTGTCGAAAACCTGAAACGACCGGATGAAGGAAATCGTGACGACAAAAACAGTGGTCGGACCGAGCATCGGCCAGGTGACCAACCAGAAACGATCCCATGCCGTTTGAGCGCCATCCATTTCGGCGGCGTGATACAGCTCCCGAGGCACGGAAGTCAGCCCTGCAAGATAGAGCACCATATTGAACCCGAAGCCTTGCCAGATCCCGATAAAGGCGACCGTCCAGATGGCATAGTTCCGGTCCGTCAGCCAAAGCGGAAAGCCGCGCTCGCAGCCATTGGCATACCAGCTCCAGCTTTCCAGAAACGTTCCGCAGCCGCGCTCAAGTGTTGAGTTCACAATTCCGATCGTCGGATGAAAGGCGAACTCCCAGACAATTGCCATCGCGATCAGGGCCGCCATGACGGGAAGAAAATAGATGGTCTTGTAAAGGTCGCCCAAGCGCCTGGTTGAGTTGATCAGAAGCGCTGCCCCCAGCCCCAGACCGACGGACAGTGGCACGACGACGAACACATAGCGGAAAGTGGCGCCAAACATCTTTTCGTAAGTCGAACGCGTGAATATTTTTTCGTAGTTTTCCAGACCGACGAAATCAGCTCCCGGATTGCCGAGGCTGTAACTTGTGAAGCTGAGACCGGTCGCAATACCGATGGGCATCAGCAAGATGACAACCATCAGAAAAAGTGCCGGACCGACAAACCACCAGTGAGCGTTGGTGCCTTGCATCACGCCACCTCCGCCACGCTTTCGTGTGCCGCATTGCTGAGGCCAAGACGCCCACCGTCCTTGCCGAACACCATCGCATGGCCACACAAGCGCTTGAAATGAACGGTCTGTCCGATCGACACAGATGTGCCTTCGTCCGGTGTTGCACGCAAAACTATCCGGTGAGCGGCATCAAGAACCGAAACATGCAGATAAATATCCGCACCTAGATTTTCCTTGTGCACGACCTGACCGGTCAACGATTCCAACGCACCCTGCTCGCAAAGAGCCAGGTGTTCAGGCCGCAGACCGAGTGTGATGGATCCCACGGTCTCATTCGATGTAATTCGAGACAAAACCATTCCACCGCAACGAACGTGGCCGGCTTCGTCCAGAGTTCCGGGCAGAAGATTGATTTTCGGCGCTCCGACAAATTCGGCAACGCGAATATCCATAGGATCGTTGTAGATCTTTTCCGGAGAACCCAGTTGCAGAATTTGCCCCTCCATCATAACCGCCATCCGGTCGGACATGGTCAGCGCTTCAGCCTGATCGTGCGTGACGTAGACGAATGTCGTCTTCAGCGACCGGTGAAGTTCGGCAAGCTCCGAACGCATGTGAATACGAAGCGCAGCGTCCAGATTGGAAAGCGGCTCGTCCATCAGGAATGCCACAGGCTTGCGCACCATCGCCCGCCCGAGGGCCGCGCGTTGCCGCTGTCCACCGGAAAGCTGTCCCGGCTTACGGTCGAGCAGATGATCGATCTTGAGTACTCGGGCTGTTTCCCCGACCTGGGCGGACATTTCGCGGTAACGTTCTCTGGCTACCACGGGACCAAGAAACGGCAATCTCCCCGCAAACGACAGGTCGCGCAATCGCAACGGCGTCATCATGTTCTGCGCAACACTCAAGTGCGGATAAAGCGCATAGGACTGAAACACCATTGCAAGGTTGCGGTTTGCAGGCCGAACGTTGTTTACCGTCAGCCCATTGATCGTGACAGATCCTTGATCCGGCATTTCCAGTCCGGCCAGGATACGCAGCAATGTCGACTTTCCACACCCCGAAGGCCCGACAAGTGTCAGGAATTCTCCGTCGGTAATGTCCAGATCGATTCCGTTCAGGACCGGCGTGTTGCCGAAGCTCTTTTCAATGGCGGATAAGGAGATGGACGTCATCTGTTGCTCCCGTTTCTGAAAGCAAACTAGCGAGACAGATTGAACCGCATGTGACGTAATATTAGCGTCGCTTATGCGGCATATGGTTTGACAGCGCCTGCAACACGGAACTGTCATGAACGCCTCACCCAGCCCCTATCAGATCAAGGCCTTCACTTACGTCGCCCGCGAGGGAAGCTTTTCGGAAGCAGCAAAAGCCCTGGGGGTCACGCAATCTTCCATCACACAGCATATTGCAAAGCTGGAGCAGCATATGGGCACCCAGCTCTTTGTCCGCCGAAGAAGCGGCCTGGAGCTGACCCGCGCAGCCAGGGATCTTTTTGCTATTTCGGACCGGCTCGCGACCATGGAGCAGTTGGTCAGCGAAAAAATCAGTGATTACAGCGCCCTTTCAAACGGGCATATCCGTTTGATCGCAAACGCACCACGCCCGGCCATGCCGATCATAGCCCAATATGGCAAGCTTTTTCCTCAGGTTCAGATTGATTTCACGCTCTTCAACTGGACCAGTTCGATGTCCCTCTTGGCGGAACGGCAGGTGGACATCGCAATCATTACGGAACCGGCTACGAGCGCTTCCCTCTTTACCCTCGAATTGCGCAGGTCGAAATACAAGGCGCACATGCGCAACGACCATCCTCTTGCCACCCGCAAATCTATCTCTCTTGCCGATCTTCAGCCCGAAACCCTTGTGCTTCCCGAGGACGGTTCGCTGACGCAAAAAATCGTTCGAGCCAAGTTGCAAGACCACAAGATCGAGTTTCCCAGGCTCCTGCGAACGACCACGTTTCCGATGGTCAAGGAAGCGATATTGCATAATCTGGGTATCGGCCTGCTTCTGGAAGAAAGCCTGTTCCCTTCGGACACACTGGTTGCAGTTCCGGTTGACGAAATGCCGGAGGATTATCGCGACTGCATTGCAATCCCCGCAGACAAAAAGGATCTGCGAGTCATTCAGAGTTTTCTGAATGTAGCCGTGGAGGTCAGAGCTGACGAAGCGCTCTGATTTTGATGAGGTTTGAGATAACCGGTTCACCTGGACAGAAAGGAAGCGACTTTAGACTTGACCTTTGCCAGATATTGCTCCCGGCTGGACTGGGTTGACGTATCCATTTTGTAGTGTGCCAGATAAAGTGTTTTGCATCCCGGTTTTGCCAGATACTTGATCCCCCGCAGAATGATTTTCCGCCCCGGCTCGCCGATCAGTTTCGAAATCCACCAGGACGCCCCGCATGTCGTGACGATGGCGATATGGGTGACATTGTGCATTTTGGGCCGCATTGGATGGGTGTCGGTTGGCATTTCGAACGTTTCATGCGGCACCCAGACCCGCTCCAGCCAGCCTTTCAACATTGCCGGTTGGGCAAACCACCAGGTCGGGTAGACAAAGACCAGCGCCTCGCACCACTTGATGTCCGCAAGATCGTCTGCCACCGGCAACGTGTTCGCCTCCGGTGCGTGATATCCACGGCGTTCATCTTGGCTCATGACCGGATTGAAGCCTTTGGCGTAAAGATCCGTCAGCCTGACGTCGTGTCCCTCTTCTTCAAGTTTTTGCACCACCGTCTTGCAAATTGCCGCGTTGTAGCTTTCCGGACAGGGGTGGCTGAAAACAACGAGAACGCGCATGCACTTGGCCTTTAAGAAAATTTAAGTTCACAAATCGAGGTGAGACTTGATTCAGGATCGCTGCAGACCTGGAAACAGGTAGAAGTGGTGGCTCGAAAAATCGTATTCAGGATGTTCCCAGGCAATCATCTTCCCCGGGTTCAACAACCCTTTGGGGTCCGCCCGCTTCTTGAAGGCAAGCTGCACTTCATCGGTCTGTTTCATGCCTCCCTCTTCCAGCGTGTATCGATGCGGATTGAAGATCGGGCAGCCATTTTCCTCGTGCAGGCGGATGATTTCATTCAGCCGTTCTTCGGTCGAATAGCGCACGATCGGCAGACCGAAGCATGTGATGTTCCCGTCAAAGCGCACAAACTCCAGATGGCCAGGCACTTCATCCCCGAACATTTCGTGCATCTTGCGCACGAGATCCACCTGATCGGGGAACGGATAGAGCACTTGAAGATAGGTGATCGTCGGATCGACCCTCAGTCCTCGAAGTGTGGTGTGGTTCCAGGACAGTTCATATGCGGGCGGCAGACGTTTTCTGTCGTCGTCCGTTGCCTTGTCGGACCGATAGAGCACCTCCCCCTTGCCATGCCGGCGCGCAAAGGCGTCGAAGGCATCCATTGCAAATGGCGCGACCATCAACGCGGCAACGGACTGGTCCTTGCGAATGAACTTCTGGTGTCGCAGGAAATAATCGTGCGGCAGTGGCGCAGCAATCGGAGCGATGTTCTTGAGCAGCAAACCGTCGAGATTGGCCAGTTCGTTTGAAAAGGCGGCCGCATCCATGAAGTCGTCGAAACCAACAAGAACGTCGACCCAGTCATAACCTGCCGTCAGTGGCATCTCGACCTCGGTAATGATGCCGTTCGTACCATAGGCATGCATGACCTTCTGAAGATCGTCGCCAGTCATTTCCAGAACCTGCGGCTCGGCCTCCATCGTCAGAACGCGCAGGCGGATCACATTGCCAAGGTCCCTTAAGCCACCCCAGTTGATGGACCCGACCCCGCCGGACCCACCCGCGATGAACCCACCGATTGTCGCCGTTCTGTACGTGGACGGGTGCATGCGCAATTCCTGGTTGGAATGCGCTTTCGTTGCTATGTCGATCTCGGACATGATTGCCCCAGCCTCGGCAACAACGGATCCTGCCTTGATTGCCTTGATGGCTGTCATCTCGGCAAGACTGAGCACCACACCGCCGGAAAGCGGCATTGCCTGACCGTAGTTTCCCGTGCCCGCGCCCCGGGTCGTGACAGGGATCTCCGCGGCAAAACAAGCTTTGAGGACACGAATGATCTCTTCTTCGGACCGCGGGGTAATCACGAGATCGGCTGTGACATCGTCAAGCTTTTCCTTCAACACCGGTGAGTACCAGAAAAAGTCCCTGCTTTTCTGTTTCACGATCAACGGGTTGTCCTCGATCTGCAGGCCGTCAAGGTCCGTCCTAAGTGTATCTATGGCACTCATCTTCAGACCTGCCTTTCCCGCATAAGGTGATCGAGTTCCCGGTAGTCCGGTAATGTCGTGTCGATGCTGACGCCCCCGCGGATCACGTCTCGCGGTCCGGATGGGCGTGAGAGCAGTTCATTCCAGTTTCTCGCCCCGAACACGACAAGATCGGCTTCGCGCCCGATCTCGAGGCTTCCATGCGCGACTTGCATCAATTCGGCCGGGGACGTGGTCACACAGCTGATCCAGTCGCCAATCGGATGATCGAGCTGCAGAATTCTGGTCGCCTGCGTATAAACCTCGACAAGGTCCAGATCACCGTAGGCGTAAAACGGATCGCGGGTGTTGTCGGATGCAACGGCGACCTTGATGCCGCGCCTGCGCATTTCATGCAGCAAAGTGACGCCCCGCCGGCGCGGTGTCCGTCCTGCCTGACGGTCCTGAAGATACATGTTGCACATCGGCAAGGTAACGATGGCAATCCCGGCCCTGGCCAGCAGGTCCAGCGTGCGATCCACTTCGCTGTCGTCGTGAACAGACAACGAGCAACAGTGCCCACAGACAATCTGCCCCTCGTAACCGAGCCGCAACGCGGTTTCGGCAATATGACGCAGAGTGACCGCGGCAGGATCAAGCGTTTCATCCACGTGGAAGTCCAGATGCAGACCCCTGTCCATGGCTGCGCGAAAAATCTGCTCCAGATGATGGTCCAGGTCCGGTACCATGTAGGTCACTGTTCCCATGACACCGCCTGCCGATGCGACCCGGTCGGCAATCGGCACCAGATAATGCTGATCGGTCAGAAGTCTGTCGATCCCGAAAAGGCAGACTGCCTGCAGATCGATCCGCCCTGCCCATTCCTGGCGTATTTCCTCAAAAACAGGCCAGCTGATCGCCTCTTGAGGCGGAACGCTGTCGATATGCGTGCGAATGGCCGAGGTCCCGTGGGCGAAGGCACATTTAAGCGCGAATTCCATCCGTGCCCGCACATCGGCAGCGGACCAGTTCACCTCGCGATCTTCCCCGACCGCATTCATCGCGCCCATGAAGGACCCGTCCGGGTTCGGTTTGCGTGACCAGATGTGCCCCTTGTCCAGATGCGTATGCAGATCGACCAGCGTCGGCAGAACCATACCTCCGTCCAGATCGAAACCGCCATCGCTGCCAGCCAGAGTTCCCGCGGGTACGATCCGGATAAGCCTGCCACCGGAAATTTCCAGATCAAGGGCAAGCAGGCCCGAAGTTTGTCCTTGCCGGTCTCCTGAAATCAGGCAGGAAGGCACGGTTGCATTTCTGAGTATTCCCGAGCCTTCCAGTCGGTTCGTCAGAACCTTTCCCATTCAGCCCTCCCGCTTCAGCGCGCTCTCATGCCACTTGCGCAGGAGAAGATGGGACAAAAGGTTCATCGACAGGAAAATGAGTACACCGGTCACCGAAATCAGCAAGAGTGCTGCAAACATGCGGGGCATGTTCAACCTGTAGCTCGATTCAAGGATCTGGTTCGCAAGACCGGAACCGGATCCTGCGGTTCCGGCAACGAACTCGGCCACGATCGCGCCGATCAGCGACAGCCCACCCGCTATCTTCAATCCACCGAGAAAGTACGGCATGGCCGCGGGGAGCCGCAGGTATCGGAGGGTCTGCCAGCGGCTCGCCCCATACATCCGAAAGAGACTTTGCAAATTGTGATCAGCCGAATTCAGCCCCAGTGTGGTGTTGGAGAGAATTGGAAAAAACGCAACGATCCAGGCGCAGATCAGAAGGCCGGCTGCAATTGAATCCACGTAAATCAAGATCAAGGGTGCAATGGCGATGATTGGCGTGACCTGTAAAATCACGGCAAAGGGAAAGAAGGAAATCTCGATCCACTTGGATTGCGTGAACAGGACCGCAAGCCCCAGACCACCGGCAGTGGCGACAAACAGGGCCCCGAATGTGATTTTCAGAGTATTGAACAACGCTCCGGAGAGGATTCCCCAATCCT
>NZ_JAILWL010000195.1 GCF_025698965.1 Roseibium sp. | reverse complement strand
GTGAACGCAAGCGTGTGCATCTGACCACGGACGGTGATCGCCTGTTCCACCTGACCAAGCAATATTTCGAGATCGAACAACAGATCGAGGAATACCTGTCGGAAACCAGTGCCGCGATTGAAGGTGAATTGCGCATCATTGCCGACAGTGCGCACCACGTTACGGCGATCCTCACCCAGTTCCGCAAGAAATACCCGAAGGTGACGATTTCCCTGAGGGTTGGCAACACGACGGACATCATATCGGAACTGCGTACCTACAATGCCGAAATCGGGGTTGTTGGCAGTGTCGACCCGGGGAAGGATCTGGAACAGTTGTCGCTGGGGTCCACTGAAATTCTGGCTTTCGCAGCTCGCGGCTTTCTGCCTGCGTCCAAGCGCACGCTCACCATCAGCGACCTGACGGAACAGCCGCTGATCTTCCGCGAAGAAGGGTCAAAGACCCGTGCCAAACTGGTTGAGGCCGCTGAGCAGCAAGGCATTGATTTAAGGCCCGCAATCGTTGCCGAAGGCCGCGAAGCCGTCCGCGAAATCGTCGCTTCCGGTGCCGGCATCGGCTTTGTGTCAAAGGCCGAATTCGGTCACGACGACCGGCTGGTTCAGATCCAGTTGAAAGATGCCCAACTCGACATGAGCGAAACCCTCGTCCACATGGCCCAAAGGCGCGAAGTCAAGATCATCCGCCTGTTCATGGACGTCGCGCGCAAGACGCTGGGATGAGGCGGGAAGTTGAAAGGAGAAATGGCGCACCCGAGAGGATTCGAACCTCTGGCCTCTGCCTTCGGAGGGGGGCTGTCATGGAGTTATTCCTTATTATTTTTCAATTTGTTAGATGATCTAGGCTGTAGCGCCTGTACACGACCTGTACGAAGGCCTTGCCGTATCTTGCTTTCGGCATTCTCTGAATGGCCGTAGGTTTCGAAGAGCAATTTGGTATCTTTCCAGCGGCCATATTTAGCGACCGCATGGGGGTCGATACCCTGCCTGTTCAGCATCTCGGTGGCAAAGCCATGGCGTCCAGCGGCGTGTGGCATGCGATGATCAATCTTAGCCGCGTCGCAAACGCGCTTCCATCGTTTGTAGACGCTGCTTCGCGATGCATATCCGAATAGCGTTAGCGGGCGTTCCTGGTTCGGGTTACCTGTTCGGCGTGGTCGACGCGGTTGAAGTTGCATGAGTTCTGCAGACAGTTCGTCAGAGATTCGCACAGGAGTTCGATCGACGCCTTTTGCGGGTGGAATGGAAACAATGCAGTTGCCGAGATCTAGGTCGTTCGGTGTGATTGCCAGGGCTTGACTAATCCGCGCAGCCGTCTCGAACATGAATTGGGCAAGCAGGCCGAAGCGGAGGTCGGTGTGCTGTCTGAATCGGAGGAGCCAGTCCCAGTCACCAGGCACTTTCTCCTGTCGGCTTGGCTTTCCCCTTTTTTGATCCTGCTTAAGACGCTCAGTCTCGGGGTAGCCCTTGATCGATATCGCTTCACATTTGCCAAGATCATGGGCGTGATTGATGACGGCGCGCACGGGGGTGACGATTTGCTTATGCCAGGTTTCGGTCGAGTTAAATGGGGAGATCGCCGGTCCGAGGTTGCGTACCATTGTGGGAGTGATGTCGCTGATTGGAAGGTTTTCTAGATACGGCATCACCTTCAGTAGATAACCCGCAAATTCCGGTGTTGGGTTATAAAGTTCAACGGCGTCAGAAAACAGAAACGGTCTTTCTTCTTCGGGGAGATCCGAGGCATAATAGGCTCTGATCTGTTGCTGCTTGAACCAGGCTAAGTACGTTTCTGCATCAGCCTTTCGAGTTTTTCCCGTGCTCTTACGGATGTACTTACAGTCTGGGATTTCGTCGATGCGGCCGCGGATGTGCCATACATCAGTGTCTTTTCGGTTGATGAGTTCGAGTGGCATTGTTCTGTCTGGTTTAAAATCTGTTCGATGTGATCTGGGTGCAGGAGCATTGGCCGGGTGCAGGAATAAAATGCACCCAATCTGCGAGCTCTTGCTGTGAGCTGGCGCGGAGAAATCCGGATGCCTTTTTCTGCGAATATGGACGCCCATTCTAAGGCGGTTTTGGCTTCGGTTAGGGCTTTTGGAAGGACGACAGGTGAGTTCAATAGAGGTCTTCCTTAGCGAGGGGACTGAGAGGTCTCGGAAGCAGAGAACGTTGATCTACTGAGCTCCTCCATTCGATGTCGGATACAGCGCACAATTTCGCTGTTCAATGATGAGGCGTTCTTCTGGGTTTCCAGTTCCAAAAACCGCTTGGCTTCAACAGGCAGGCGTACGAGAACTCTCGGCCAGTTTTGCTTGTTCATTTGTTAAACTCCTAATTAATAGCATTATGCTATCTGCAAGAGCACTATATGCTAAAAAGATCGCATTATGCTAGTATTTTCTGTATAGCACTTTGCGAGTATCAACAGGCCATGACACGCCAGACCAAAGCCAAAGATAAAGATCAATTCGTCGTTCGCCTGCCGGATGGTATGCGCGATCAAATCGCCGAGGCTGCAAAACTCAGCAATCGCTCCATGAACGCTGAAATCGTTGCGCGTTTAGAAGAAACGTTTTTGTCCAGCGTTTCAGCCAGATACAAATGGGCGCTTGAGCAGATAAATGGTGTGGGCCACACGAAAATATCTGTCTCGAAAGTGGCAGAAGCAGTTTCGGAAGAGACGGCGGAACAATTAGAACGAGTCTTTGGAGGGAGTTCCTATCCCTCCTTTGAACTTTCCGACCGTGTCGCCAAATACCTAAATGTCCGACCAGAGTGGCTCAAGCATGGCGAAGGGCACCCTTTTGAAGTGCATGATTTGTACTCTTACGGTGTGGAGTTAGCGGAAACGCTTGCGATGCAACGTCCGAATAAAATTGCATTTATCCGAAGCATGGCGAGAGAAGGCAACGTGGCGATTGTCACGGTGAATGATGATTTTGCGTGTCAAATCTTCAAAACAACATTGAATCTAAGCGAAGTTGTTGGCGGCTCAGGCGAATATGATCAAGCCAGCTTTTCAAACACGTGCAGAAAACTGAGTTGGGGCCATAGACAGATAGACTCTTCGGGGTATCTTTTGGAGCCGGAGCTATTCGTTCAGCTCATACACGGAGACCTGAATCCTCTTCTTGCGGTCAAGCAGGCCCGTTCGTCATCCTGGTTTTCTGATTGGTGGCAACCGCCCAGCTTTGAAAAGCAGGCAAATGACTATGGCTATTGGGCGGGTTATCAGGAATTTTGCAAAAGGGTATATCGCAATCTCGATCATATAGAGGTCTTGCGAGCTGAGCGTGACAAGATCTTGAGCGAGTAGCAGCAGATTTCTATCCTGCTATGAAGCAAGTCTTTTGAGCGAAATCCGCTTCGGTCACTTGACGGCGTTTCATTTCAACAAGAGATGTTTTCATCAATTTAATTAGTGATGGCTCTTAATTAACAAAATTGGTGTTCTTTTAATTAGCGAGCTCCGTTATTTAAATCGACGTACTTAATACCCTGGAGGCTTTGTTGTGCCCGAAACCAGCGAACTTGAAGGACGCTTAGGAAAGTTCGTCGAAACGTCGGTGGCCGGTGAACGCGTGCGTGCCTTTGTTCCCCCGCCACTGCCACCGGTGCCACCGATAGACCTCTCAAACTTGGTGACGCGCTTGAGCGCGGCAGAGCGAGCTTTGGGACGACTCGATGGGGTCTCCGTACTTCTGCCTAACAAAGAGCTCTTTTTGTATATGTACGTCCGCAAAGAAGCGGTTTTGTCCTCGCAGATAGAAGGCACACAATCGACGCTGTCCGATCTCTTGCGGTTTGAAACGGAAGCTATCGCCGGAGCACCGCTCGATGACATCAAAGAAGTCTCCAACTACGTAGATGCAATGATGTACGGCATTGAACGAATGACCACGTTGCCAATTTCTCTTCGCCTAATTCGGGAGATGCACGGCAGGCTGCTCGACAACGGTCGGGGTGCTACGCAAAACCCCGGTGAATTTCGGAGGTCGCAAAATTGGATCGGTGGGACTCGCCCAGGCAATGCGATGTTCGTCCCTCCACCTCCAGATGAGGTGATGGGCTGCCTCGGAGATTGGGAGCGTTTTTTGCATTCTGACACTCAGGAAATACCACCACTCATCAAGGCGGGTTTATTCCACGTGCAGTTCGAGACAATTCACCCCTTCCTGGATGGAAATGGCAGACTTGGTCGTCTGTTGATCACGCTGTTTCTCTGTGCCGAGGGCGTTCTGCGACAGCCGTTACTCTATCTTTCGCTTTATCTGAAGAGCCACCGTTCCGACTACTACCGACTATTGCAGGAAGTGCGTGAACGTGGTGCCTGGGAAGCATGGCTCGAATTCTTCCTCGATGGTGTGGCAGAAACCGCTAATCAGGCGTTTGAAACTGCCAACCGTATCGCTTCTCTCTTAGAGAAAGACCGCGAACGGATCGTTGCAGAAGCTGAACGCGCCGGGTCTGTTCTTCAGATCTATGATCTTATGCGCACACACCCGTTCTTGACGGCAACAAAAGCAGCCGAACAATGCGGCCTTACTATGCCGACGGTCAACGCCGCTCTTAGGCAATTGCAAAGGCTTGGTTTGGTTGAAGAAATCACAGGTCGGAAACGCGACCGCGTATTCGCCTATCAGGCATATTTAGATATTTTGAGCGAAGGCGCAGAGCAATGAAAAGGCGGTGAATTGTACGCCGATCGATTAGGCCTGAATAGATCTATCTCATTATGAGTATTTCGAAGCATTCATATAACGATCGAGCGCTCTGTCGCTCGCCAAGCAATAAGTACTTGCCATCGGCTGCACTCAAGTGTCACCTTTACCTTAGATAGGTGTTTTATCGAAAGTGTAACCAATGATAGAGTTAATCCATTTAGCTAACGAAGGAGCATATAGTGGCACCGGGACTAACTTGGAGGGCCTGAAAGCGCTAAACTTTATTTTTGGGCCGAACGGATCAGGCAAAACAACGATTTCTAGAATAATAGGTAACGCTGCCAGCTATTCGAATTGTTCGGTCACTTGGTTAGCGGGAAATCCTCTGGAAAGGCTCGTCTACAATAGAGATTTCGTAGAAAAACACTTCGACGCAGAAAGCAGCATCAAGGGCATTTACACGTTCGGTGAGAATGTTGAAATCGCCCAGAAAATTGAAGCGTTGAAGGCTGAGACTGCCACAATCAACAAAACTTTAAATGGTGAAGACGGCTCTACGGGCAAACAAAAGGAACGCGACGATCTAGAAAACCAGCTTGTCGAAGATGTCTGGAAGATAAAGCAAAATTTTGGAGATCTAAGTTCATCATTCCCGGGATTAAATAATAGTAAAAGGAGATTTTGTGCCCAATATCTGATCGAATGCCAAAGCAATAAGTCGGAATTGCGCGATATTGCAGACATTCGAAAAGATGCGAAGTCAGTATTTTCCGACACACTGAAAGAAGTGCCCCCCTGCCTGTACCTGACACTCCGAGCTTTGCAGCGCTTGAATCCTCTGCAATCTTGGCCAAAAAGATCATTGGCAAGGAAGACGTTGATATTGCGGGTCTTATCGAAAGTTTAGGCAACAGTGACTGGGTACAGCAGGGGCGCGAGTTCTTTGACAAACTCGAAGATCAATGCCCGTTTTGTCAGCAAAGAACAGACGCCTCATTCCGGAATAGTCTAGAAGATTACTTTGACGCAACCTATGTGAGCGATCTTGCAGCAGTGGATGATCTTCTTCAAGATTACAAAACAGCGGTCAGCACGCTGTTGGTTGCTTATGCAGCTCCAGACATCGTTGACTGCCCATTTCTAGATCGGGATCTTTTCGAAAAGGATCTAGTTACTCTCCGGCTTGCACTAGAAGCCAACGTCGAGGAAATCAATAGCAAGAAAAAGGAACCAAGCACGCCAGTCTCGCTGAAAGATACCAAACCACTATTGGATGCTGTTGAAGCGCATATTGCTACTGCCAACAGCAAGGTGGAAACCAATAATGACACGTTTCAGAACATTGGTGCGCGCAAAGAAACGCTGGCTTCTCAGGTTTGGAAACGCTTGCTCTACGACAGCAAATTGATGTTTGATAAGTATGAAAAAGACAGCGATGCAATTGATAAAGCGATTAACGCTTTGACGGATAAAATATCTGACTGCACAAAAGAACTGGAAGCAAAACAGAACGAGATTGATGAAAACGAACGTAAAATAACAAGCATCAAACCGACAATTGACGGGATAAACAAGCTTCTGAAATCATTTGGGTTCACAAATTTTAACCTTGTTGAAGGCAAGAAGGCGGGGTTCTACGAAGTCAAGCGCCTCGATGGTTCCGATGCAAAAAAAACTCTGAGTGAAGGCGAGAAGTCGTTTATCACTTTCCTGTATTTCCACCACTTGATTAGGGGATCATTCACCGCAAGCGGAGCAACAACGGACAGGATTGTTGTCTTTGACGATCCGGTATCTAGTTTGGATGCCGACATCCTCTTTATTGTATGCAATCTCATAAAGGGCGTAGTGAATGAAATGCGGGATGGAAATAGTTCCATCAAGCAGATCTTTGTTTTGACCCACAACATCTACTTTCATAAAGAGATCACTTTTAATAAAAAGCGCAGCGGTTCTACCCCTATGCGTGATGAAACATTCTGGATTATCAGAAAATCGGCATCTTGCTCTGAATTAATGCCATGCGAAGAAAATCCGATTAAGTCCAGCTATGAATTACTTTGGAAAGAAGTTCGCCAAGACCCGCCTTCGGACACTTCGATCCAGAACGTTATGCGGAGAATCATCGAACACTACTTCAAATTTTTTGGAGGGATCACGCCAGAAGATATTATAGAAAAATTTGAAGGGCACGACAAACTCGTGTGCGGATCACTTTTTTCTTGGGTGAATGACGGATCGCATTTTGCAAACGACGATCTCTATTTGAGCTGTGATCTTGGCCAAATCGAGCGGTACCTCAACGTGTTTCAAAGGATATTCGAGGAAACTGATCACGGTGGGCATTATAAAATGATGATGGGAGAGGACTACGTTGCCCTTCCAGTCGCTGCCGCTAATGGGCAAGATTCGAACGTTGTCAAAATGGCAGACGGTGTGGAACCTGTCGCTCCAGCTTTTGATGAAAACAACGATCAAACAAATCTTGTTAGTGCTGACTGACGCGAGTGGCGTTCAGGTGTGCTACCATTATAGTGCCGACACGTGGTCTATGTTCAGGCAAACAGTCAGGAGATGTGGTTGAACAGAATCTCCAGTCTATCCCTTCAAAGTTTTCTTATTGGCTACAATCTGTCTTCTTCTACCAATCGGATTTCTTCTTCGCTCAGGTTGTACAGGTTATAAATTTCCGTATCGAGCGCCTGTTCTTTAGATGTAATGTTTCTGTCAAATTCAGCCAATTCTCCTTGAAGCTTGACTATCTGGTCCCGCAACGCGGCATTGTCAGTTTCGCCTATTTTCAATAAAGCCTCGCAGAGCTTTTTGCCGTCTGTTTTGTAAGTAATGTTGAATGTTGCAATGAAATTGTCCCATTGAGCAGAGATAAACCTGCCATCGTTTTCATTTAACCAGATGCCCGATATGATCGGAGTGTGATCAATGTAAAATGCCAATTCGCCGTCCTCAAATTTGGTAGAAAGCGATGCAGTCGGGTTTAGGCGTCCAGTGATTTCCTCGTATTTTGCAGTGATCGCCTCAGTCAACTTGGACTTCGCCCAAGCTTTACGTGCCCGCGTACCCAAACTTTTTGGCGCAGTGTCACTGAGATCATCTAGCGCTGGAAGGTCAGGAAACAGCCAGTTAATCGGTCGTTTTTTGTGTTTGAGACTACCTGTTCGCTTAGCGATCCGATTTGCTAAGTCGTGTCGCTTGGATATTGTTTTTTGCAACATTTCAGCTTGTGTTGCCACACTCCTCTTCTGATCATCAGTGCAATTGGGGATTGGTAGTGGCGCGATGAATTGCTTGTTCGCTTCATAGAAATTGTTATCTTTTATCCGCGCAATTCTTTTGAAAACGAACCCACATGTCTTGGAGTTCAGAATCCCCTGCAAATAGTACAGATCGCTCGTTTCAGCGGGAACGATCCCATCCAATCTTCCACCGGTTAGGAAATACTTCCCTTCAACATCAATTGAACAACGTATCTCAGGCGCGGTACCTGCAATAAATAGTTTTGAAAATCCAACTTTATCCAAGCTTTGGCTTCGACTGAAACGGTACCATTCTGCCCCCTTTAAATCCCCTCCGTCACGAGTCTCGAGTATATCTTTGAAGCTATTTAGGTAATTCCAAGCGAGCGGGAAAAGTTTCTTGAATTTTTCCTCAGGTATCAATCGCTGTCTAGTAGAAAACTCATAAGGAAAAAGCAGAAATGTTCCAGATTCAACGGTGTAGTATCTCTTGGCGTCATCTCCGCTCAGAATAGGATGCATAAGTTCATCTTCGATATCGAACTCTTGCGCCCCGTTCTTTCCAGTGGTGGGAGCGTACTTGTTTGTTCCGATGCGCCTGAGCTTGTAGACGGGATCAGCTCCGGTTTTTACTCCTTGGAAGATATTCTTGGAAACGTGTTGATCGCCAAGCTTGTTGCAACTTGCATACATTTTATCCAGTAAGTTGCGCTCTTTGCCTGTAAGCAATAGCCATCGGTTTCCAAAGGCAATTTGCTCGTAAGGTAATTCGCAACTCTCGTCGGGCCACGGGTTTTCCGAAACTTCGCCATCACCAGCCATCGCGATTTTCAAAGTATCGTTGGCTCGCTTGGAAAAAAACTGAAGAGCGCAGTAGGTGATTGCTTCATCAAAAATTTGAAAAGCGCGAAAGTTGATCCAACCTTCCAAATTGCGCCCGCGCTCGATTAGACCCCGCAAACCTATGCCGTAGTCATTCATTTCCCAAAGGCTGGGGCAGATGTATCCCATTCGCCCGCGTTTGTTCAGTAATCGCAGACCTTGTTCAATGAACGGCAAATATAGGTCAAAGTTACCCGTCTGGGTGCTTTCGTATGCTGCGGAACCGTCCGCGCGGGTTTTCAAGCGTTCCGCCATGTCTGCATGTACTTTGCGGAAGTTCTGCAACTTCACATAAGGCGGGTTGCCGACTACTGCATCAAATCCGCCATCCGCAAAGACCTCTTTGAATGCCTTCCGCCAGTCAAATGCATTGATGCGTTCACGCTGATCGGCATCATAAAGGTCGATGTCCATACGACCCTCATAAAAGTCTGGCCCAATTAAGCTGTTACCTGTTTTAATTGTGCTCTCTAATGAAGACAGTGGCTTATCACCCCGAGCTGTATGCAACCAAAGGGCCAAGCGTGAGATTTCAACTGATGCTGGATTGATATCAACGCCGTAGATGTTTTCTTTTAGAATGTCGTTGATCAGCGAGGCATCATCACGCACGTTTTTCACGTCACGAATGCGACGCCGGGCTTTGGTGATGCCTTTTTTCGAGGACTGAGCTTTTTCAAGTTCAGCCCGTGCGGCTACTTCTTCCAAGCCTCGCAATGCGTGCCATTCAGTAACAAGGTAGCGCAGCGATGTGATCAGAAATGCTCCCGAGCCACAAGCTGGATCGAGAATTTTAATTTTACGTAGTTCCGAACGGTAAGACTCGATCGCGTCTTGCGTCGGATACTTGTTTTCTTCGCTAGGCCAACCTGCTTGCGCTTTAAGTTCATGAAATAGGGGAGAAATCGTATGATGTACGACTTTTTCTACGACCCACTCTGGCGTATAGAATACTCCGTCACGCTTGCGTTTACTTTCTTCGTTAATAGAAAGTAGACCGTCTGCTTTGGCCTCCAAGATTTCCAATTCGGTGATCGATTGCTCGAAAATGCGCCCTAGAGTGTAAAGACCGAGGCTCTTTGATGGATCGGTCTTGGCGCTGTCCCCTGGAATCGGTTCATGCCCATGATCGGTGTTTAGGCCTTCAGACGCATAGTTGTAGGCAGCAGAAAGATAGAGCAACGTCTCCTTGTGAGCATTAAGGCTCGCTTCATTCTCACCCTGACCGGGCACGCAAAAAACGCGGTTGGGAATTTCTAGCGCATTCAACTCAGGATCTTCGGCAAAGAGCCCACCGTTAAACTGATTGATTTTGTGTTGACGGAAGGGGGCACCTTCGTTCATCGATTTGAATAGGCTTTTCAACCTATCCCAAATCGTATGTTCCTCTGGATCGTAAAATTCGTCCCGACTGTCGTTGATCAAAAGATTGCGCAAAAGTTGTGGTGGATAATTCAGGGCACTGCCCATGTCCTCACAAAAGAAAATAAATATACAGCGATCCAAGATCTTCTGTGCCAGGCGAACAAGTCGGCCTTTTGTCCCCGAAAAATCTGGATTGCTTTCAACAAGAGCTTCGTAAAGTCTTTCGCGGAAGGCGCGGTAGTCTTTGTAGAAAGTATTCTCGAGTTCGCGCTGCTGAACCCATTGACGGGAAATTAGTTGTTCAAGCTTGGATTTGCCGCCTTGGGTGAGTAGGAAATCGCGGTGAAAAACTCGCGAAAATAGGAACAAGTCAAATCGAGATTTTTCAGTAGCGTCGAGAAGGCCTTTACCTTGAAACAGGTCTTTGGGCTTTATGACAAAAGAGAGATACTGCTCTGGCGCTCTGTCAAACCAATAGAGGCGAAACTCGTTCATGTCGGTGACAATTGCCCAAGTCGGGACGATGGCTTCAGTCAGATACATGCCGCGCCGCGCTTCAGCTAAATAATCGAGTGCTTGCTTAACTGGAGAGCGGTTGTTTCCTTTTCGGTTTTGGTATGCGTCAAGATTGGACTTAATATCTTTGAACTCAGCAAGAATTTGCGGTGTATCTGCATTGGTTTCTGATCCAAACAAACCAATGGCCAAATCTGCTTTACCCGTTCCGCCTTTCTGCCCCGCTCCTTTCACAGGATACTGGGGATAGAGATCGTAACCAGAACTGCCATCATTGCGGCCCGTATGTTTGTATTCCCAAATCTCTTCGAAAAATGTCGCAATGAACGCAGCTTCAGAGGAAGTTTCGCCGAGATCGGTGCGATCTGCCCAGTTTTGCAAGCGCAAACGCAAGGCTTTCTCCTGCTCGGAATTTTTGAAAACTTCGTAGTCGACTGCCCAAACTGACTTCAGAAAATTTTTGCTGATGTATGTGTTTCTTTTGAGCGACATCTTATTGCTTTTGAGAGAGAA
>NZ_JAILWL010000194.1 GCF_025698965.1 Roseibium sp. | reverse complement strand
CACCACTCCGAAAGCCCCGAAAACCGAGCCCGTACCGGCTTCTCTTGAAAAAACGCCCTCAGAGCCTGTTGTTTCAGAACCGCCGATGAAAGCACCAGAGGTCAAGGCCGAGCCGGTATCTGCGGATGAACCGTCAAAATCGGACGATAATCCTGCACCTGCGGTAAAGCCAATGTCGCGACCCTTCCAGCCCCGCGAACGCCCTTCTTATGGCCGGCATTCCATCACGCCTCCGGCCTCCGGCCCCGCGGCACGTGCAAAAACGGCGCTCGCGAAACCTGTCGAACAGGAAACCTCGGACAAGAAGATTGAACCCAATTTGGGAGTTCCAGCAACGAAGGATCACCAGGGCGCAGACAACAGCAGCCCAGCTCCTGTCATCGCGCGGGATGAGACTGCACTGACTTCAGACGATCGTTCTCCTATAGCTGTTTCGTCGGAAGGTCCTTCCCTTTCAACCGCTTCGGTTGCAGACACATCCACGGAGACCGCAGGTACACTCGGGGGCGCCGCTGCCCCTGAAGTTGAAATTCCGAAAACCGTGGAAGCAAGCAGCTCGGAAGCCTCGATTGCCGAAGCAGATGCAGCAGCCCCCCCTCCCTTGCAAGGTGACACTTCTGGAGACTTTGGCTTGTCCGACATTGTGGAAGACGCGGCTGAAAAGTCTCAAGACGAATCCACAACCTCCGAGGACGTCTCTTCGAAGGACGAACAGACGCCGGACAAGGCCCATTCTCCAAAACAGGAGCAACAAGCCAAAGCCGCTGCCCCGGCGCTGGCAAACAAGAACCCGATTGAAGACGAAATGGCGAAACTTCTGGACGAATTGGGCGGGCAACCAAACTGATGACACATGGGGTGCGCTCGGTGCAGTGGTACCGGCTGGCAAGTTTCGCGATCGCATTTGCGACCGTCCTGGCAGCATTTGTCGCTCCGGCGATGGCTCAGGAAATCTCTGTCGGCTTCGGTGATGATGCCAGTTTGACGGAGCGTGCCGTCCAGCTGGTCGTTCTCCTGACGGTGCTTTCGCTTGCGCCTTCAATTCTGGTGATGGTCACAAGCTTCACTCGTATCGTTGTGGTGCTTTCGCTGCTCAGATCCGCAATCGGTTTGCAGACCGCGCCACCGAACATGGTCATGGTCAGCCTGGCGCTTTTCCTCTCAGCCTTCATTATGATGCCCACCTTGCAGGCAGCTTATGACGCTGGTGTCCAGCCGCTTGTCGACGGTGACATTGAATTCAACCAGGCCTATGAGCGCGCGTCAGAACCCTTTCGCGGTTTCATGTTGTCCCAGGTCCGCGAAAAGGACCTGGCTTTGTTCCAGGAGCTGTCGGGGCAGGATGCCCCCGAAGGGCCGGATGATCTGTCCATGGCGACACTGGTTCCGGCCTTCATGATCTCCGAGCTGCGACGGGCGTTTGAAATTGGCTTTCTGTTGTATCTTCCCTTTCTGATCATCGATCTTGTGATCGCGTCCGTTCTGATGTCCATGGGCATGATGATGTTGCCGCCGGTGGTGATTTCGCTGCCGTTCAAACTCATTTTCTTCGTGCTTGTCGACGGTTGGAACCTTGTCGCGGGGTCGTTGGTAAAAAGTTTCGGTGGCGGATAGGCGCTTTCCAAGAACCTGCAATCATTGAGACAGAGACCAAAAAGCCTGCTGGATCGAGTGTCGACTATGTCCAGTGCCTTGATCAGATACTGAGGGAATTCCGGCATTGACTGTGGCTCGCTGCGGAAGAAACAGTTGGTAACGCTTCTCTTTTTCAGAAGACTAAAAGTAGAAGAAAATTAAGATAGCCGTGTCATTGTTGAAACGTGACGCTTAGGGCGTACGCGCCCTTATACTTATAGTGGTAAATCGTGATACGAGAACAACTTGAACAACTTGCCCGGATCAAAGAACCGGAGGCAAGATCAAAGCTCATCCGAACGCTCGTCGGGGAATATGCGCGGTCTGAGGACCATGAGCCGACAGAGATGGAACGCGAGCTCTTTTCAAGGATCGTTCTTTCCGTATTCGACCAGCTGGACCGCGAAGCCAGATATGAACTCGTGGTCCGTCTCGCAAAAACCGACCGAATTATTTCAGATCTCGCGGACCGACTTGCCGAGGAAGACTACGAACTGTCGGAACCCGTGATCGAATGCTCTCCGATGATGAGCCCAAAAGCGCTGATGAACCTGGCCAAATCAGGCGGCAATGACAAGCGGCTCTCGGTCGCGCGCCGGCCGGACCTGAGTGAAGAGATCACCGACACACTGATCGCTCGCAGCAGCCGGAACGTCGTTCATGCCATGCTGGACAATCCGGCTGCCGTATTCTCAGTCAAAGCCATGCTGGCCCTCCTGATTTTCGCAAACACAGAGATCGAAGTCCTCTCCGGAATCGCCAAACGCGCTCTCCAGGACGAGGATTTCCTCGAGACCCAGCGATACATTCTTGAAACAAACTGCCCGCTCATTCCTGCGCCGCTCAAACGAGCTCTTGAAGAAGGCGACCTGAGCAAGCTTGCCAACGCAATCGACGGCCTGGAACGTGAGGGCGATATTGAACTGGACGGAGTGTCTTATTCACGACACGAAGCCAGCATCCAGATCGCCAATGGTGAGCTTTCCTTTGACGCAATCTTGCGCACGCTCTTTGAAGAAGAACGGATCGATGCCGCCATCTGGCTGATCAGCCGCAAGATCAATCTTGCCGACGACGTTGTTGCCGATACGCTGAAATCCGATGCGGACGGTGCAATCATGCGATTGATGCTGCAAACCGGCATTCATGAAAAGACGTACCGGGATTTCCTGAAAGCCCGTTGCGAATGGCTGGACCGCAGTACCAGAACCATCCCGGAACTTGTCATGCGCTACAAGGCGGAAATGAAGAAACCGGGCCGCGCGGCAATCAGTACAGATCTGAAGGTCGCCGCGACTTAACCAGCAGCGTCTCCCACCGCACCACCGACCGCAGCCTGATCCGGGTTCCGGCTGGGCGACATGTATTGACGGCGGTATTCCTTCAGGAATGTCTCAAGTGAATCCACGTCTGCCAGGCGATTGGCGACTTCCAGGAATTCTACGCCCCGCGCATCGACCGGACGGGTGACAATCTCGAACGCAAAAGCTTCAGGACTATCGGCCATTTTGTTCGTGTACTTGGTCTGCAGCCGCTCCAGGCTCAGCTGATCGCCGGCGAGCGAATATGCAATGCCCGCCCGCAGGATGTCACGTCTTTCAAGTTCATCCAGCGGAATGTTGTCGGACCAGCGCGAACCATGCATGGCTTCAAGCTGTTCACCGGCATCGCGCCAGCTTTCAGCCGCCCAGAAGGTATCTGCCCTCAGGCGATCAACATCTGTGCCACGCATGTTGCGCACCAGTTCCAGCGCCAGGTCCGGGCGGCCGCTTTCGGTGAGCGCCCGCGCCTCAACAATATTCCGCTGCCGCTCCAATGTGGAAGGAAGGCTGGCCTGCCGCGTGCGGTTCAGAACCCTCAGAGCCTCTTCAGCTTTTCTATCCATCAGGTAGATTGCAGCAAGATCCGACGCGATCTGTGCCCGCGCCGCCCCTTTCAGACGGTTGTCCACCTGATGGCGCAGAAGTTCGGTTGCCTGGTCAAGCAAGTCTACCTCTACCAATCGCTTGGCAAGCAGACGAACCATCTCGTCCCCCTGACGGCCAATCGGCGTCAACTCGCGAAAGTCGTAGTAGAGCGCCAGCGCTTTTACCGGCTGCATTTCATCCGCTTTACCATCGAGGAACAACGCATTGAAAAGACCGTTCATCTCTTCCTGCAACAACCGCGTTGTGTCGGATTCCGGATCAGCCTGTACCGCCGATTTCATAGCTTCGAAAGCTTCGCGGTATTGTCCGCGTTCGGCGTAAAGCTGAGCCAGAAAGCGCAACGTTCTCAATTCGATTTCGTCTCCGCGCCAGGACGTCGCGAGACTGGCGAGCCGGTCAATCGCCTGATCCACGGTGAGTTCGCCATCCCTGAAGCGAATTCTCAGTGCGCGGTATTCGGCTTCTGCAGCCCTCGGCCGGTCATCCGAGCGCGTCACAAGATCGAACACCGTCAGCGCTTCCTGGGAGCGTCCCGATGCATCGGCAACGCGTCCACGCAAAATATCGTAGCGTGCTGCCTGCGCCTTGGTGACTTCACTCGGTTCAATTTCAGCAAGCATGCTGTTGGCAATACCAAAGTCATTCACTTCCACCATCGCCTGGGCAGCAGCGAGCTTGAATTCGGTCTGAATGGCCGTTGGGTAATTGCCAACAACCGCCCGCCCTCGCGGGGTCGCAATGCGCGCAGGTGTCCAGTTACCAAGTTTGACGTCGACAATGGTCTGCCAGATCGCCGCGTCCGGACTGTTCTTCAGATCCGGCCGATTCAAGTGGTCGTAAGCTTCGTCCGGTCTCCCCGCCATGGTCTGGGCAGCGCCCATCATCAGGTTAAAGGAGCTGTCTTCCGCAAGTGCCGGTTCTTCTTCCAGCGCAAGCGTCATCAGACCCAGGGCTTCCTGTGCAAACTGATGCGCCAGGTAAAACCGTGACAGTGCGATCAGAGGCTTACGGCGTTTGCCTTCCGGGGCTCTCGACAGACGCTCCTGCAACTCCAGAAGCCGGGATCGATAGCTGCCGGGGCCTTCCGTGCTCAACGATACGAACTCGACGTAACCGGAGTTTTCAGGATCGACGATCGTGCTCAAGGTCCCCGTTCCGCCGCGCAGATGCCTATTCGACAGAGCCAGACCGCCGGGGCGCTCAATAAGAACGTCATCACCCAGTATGTTCATCTTGACGCCATCTGACTTGGCTGCAATCGCCAGGCCCTGCGCAGAACTCAAAGCATCGAGATCGACAAATTTCTGAGGCTTCAACAACCCGCGCGGCGGTCCGAACCCCGTAATCAGTGAAATCGTGTCACCAACAAATGGATCTGTGACCTCACGAATGTTTTGCGGATCCTGATAAAGAATACGCAAGACTGATCCACCATCCCCACGCATTGTCCGTTCCAACTGAAGTGGTATGGAAGGTTCCAGGATCATGTCCCCGATCACCAGTGACCAGGCATTGCCGTCCACGCCGACAGTCGCAAGAACCGGGTCATTCAGATCCAGGCGCAGGATCTGATAATCGTCGAACTGCTGAACGTTGATCGTATCGGCTGTTTCCGCCAGTGCGGAAATCATGCCTCTCGTATCGATTGTGGCATCGGTGTCGAAGACCAGCCAGAGGCTGTCGTTGCGCCGAAAGACCGCGGACGAAACAGGTTCCGAGAACGGAAACACGACCCGAACCGTATTTCCGATCCTCCGGGCCTCAGCTGAAACGAAGTTGCGCACCTCGGCAGCAAAGCTCGCAGGGGGCTGCTCCGGCGACGGTGGCAGTTGATCAAGGTCACGTCCACCTTGTGCACGCCAGGCGTCTTGATCGTTGCCTGCCCGGTTGGGAAGCTGAATGCCTTCCGGAACGCCGCTTCCACCGATGGACGGTGTGTTTTCGATCTGGACCGGATCCGCCTTAAGGGGAACCGGTGACTGCGGATCGGCCGTCACGTTCTCAACCGGCTTCAAGGTTGGTATTCCATTGCTGCCCGGCTCCGTCGGCTGGACCTGATCCTGGGCTCCGCCGATTTGCTGCTTGGAAAAGTCGAGCATCGGTGCATTGCGGACAATGCCGTCATCCGCCGGTGCAACATCCGTCAATGGCAACGCACCGGGAGATGCTTGCGCAATCTCGACTTCGTTCGAAGCGGGGGGCTGTTCTGAAGGGCCTTGTGGAACGGATGTCGAGATAGCCGACGTGATCAGGCCATCAACTCCAGCTTCACTGAGTGCTTCTGCTCCAGCAGAAGCCGCAAGCACCTCGGGAGCCGGAAGCGTCTCGACCGAAGGCACCGACGGAATATCATTCTCAGAAACAGGGGCCGTCGCAAGTTCGATTGCAGGATCACCGGAGAATCCATTTTCTTCAGCCGGCAAATTCGCCTGCGCCTCTACGGCAGCGCCAGGTTTCAGCCGTGGAACCATTGCCAACTGCTGACCGCCTGCAGCAGCCGATCCTGCCTCCGGAGAGGGATCGGCAGGTAACAAAGCTGCTGTTTGCTGTTCTGTATCAACCAAGTGCCGGGTGACACTCACCGGTTCCGAGACCGCAGGTGCCCTCGCCTCTTCGTCGTTATTCTCCTGACCGATCGGCAGGATTGTGTATGCCGGAGACTCGTCCGCGCGGCTTTCCTTCAGTATGCCTCCTCCGACGGCAGAGGATGTGCTGGAAGGCGGTAGTCCGCGGGGATTCTTCACTTCCCGCGTATCACGCAACCCCGGAGACGTGATCATGTCCTTGCGGTTTTCGTTATCCGCGACCGACAGTTCCTTGTTGATCAGAGCATTTGCCGGATCGTTGACCTCCATATTCTCTGGCGTCACATCGATCACGTAAGTCTGCTCTTCCCGGAAAGCGCGGATGTCGACGGAAGGCTCGACCCGCATCAGAAATTTCAGCTTCCCCTTGTCCAGGAATGATGTCGCATCAATCACCCCTTGAGGCAGATGAGCGCGCAAATGAGAAATGTCGAGCTGCGCCGGATGATTGAAGGTCAATTTGATGATGTCGTTTTCCCGAACGAATGCGGTATCGAACTTGATTGACCAATCGAAAACGAGACGTGTGAATGTGGGATGCTCTCCCACATGAAGGCTGACCTCGGGCCCCTCCTGGGCTTTCAGGCGTGCCTGCTCGAGAGCCCGCACCTTGCGCATCGCGGCTTCCGCCCGTTTTGCCAGATCGCGAACAACATCGTCAGGCAACCCTGGCGGCAAACCCTGCCAGCTCATCGGCAGAATATCGACAAACAGCTTTTCTCCAGCCTCGAGAGTGTTGATCTGAAACTGGTTCTTCAAGGCAAACCGGATTGCGCTGCCGTCCGGATCCCGGCGCGCGATCGTGACATATTCTCCCAGATCAAGCGGGACGTCATCGACATTGATGTCAATCGGTTCTTCAAAGGAAATTCTCAAAACACCGCCAGTAATAACGGCGTCGTAGATCGGCAAAAGCGTACGATCCTTGAAGGTCAGCACGATCCGGCCATAACCTTCTTCCGGATAGACATCGAGATCCACCGGCTCCAACGTCTGGGCGTAGGAGTGCGTCGGGACAGCCAGGGAAAGGAAGACAGCGCTCAGCCAGACAGCGGCGAACCGGCGCACCAACACGCCCTTGCAGAATTTCTCTGCAGGCTTGCAACTTTTTCCAATATTCAGGAATAGTCCCGGCAAGTTGTTCAGTCCTCGGATGGCACCAACACTCTATTGTTAGTTTGGTGTTCTTAACGTGCCCTTACGCGTTCCCGATAAATCCGCCCTTTTCTCTTAGTTTGACGGGATTTTCGGCAGCGTGTTCTGCGCCGGTGCCTGCATCGGTTGCATTTGTTGGACGGGTGCAGAAGTGTTGCTTGCTATCGCCACTGTCAGGTTTTCGGCCGCCTCGGGTGACATTCTGGCCAACACATCTGCCATTTTTCTCGGATTCATCTGCCGTACGACCTTCAAAAGGATAGGAAGGCTCAGCCGGTCAAAAATACGGGCAGCGTCCTTGGGCTTCATGCTTTCATACATCGTCACAAGGCCGGCGATTTCGTTTTCTTCCTGCTTTTTCTTCTCTTCAACCGCTGCTTCTATCCGCTCTTCCAGCTTCTTCAGCTCGTCCACGCGCTTTTGAATGCGTTCCTCAGTTGCCTGAAGCAGTTTCTCGCGCAGGTCCAGTTGACCTTCTTGCGCCTGCAGGTTTTCCCGCCGCCTGCCAAGACTTTCCAGAACAGCACGTTCCGCGGCCGAACCGCCAATTTCCAGACTGTCGGGAAGAACCGGTTGTTCAGGCAAATCACCCCCGGAAGGTGGCAATGGACTGTCGCCCGTTGCCATATCCACCGGAGCCTGTCCGTCGGCCTGGGTTTCCTGGGCAACTGCGCCATTGATAGGAAGATTGGTGCTGTCCGGCCCCATCGTGAGGCCGAGCAGTTTCAACGCGAGCAAGGCACTCGCCGAAATTCCCAACAATGGCAACAGTCTCAAATTCATGCAGCAGCACCATTACGTTTGCGGAATTGTTCCAGCCGGGCAGTCGCCTCCGCTGCGGCACTGCGTATGTCTGACGCCCGACTGCTGCGTTTGCGCTCCGGCTCCACCACCGGCGCATGCGGTTGCTGCGCGCTCACGTAACCCGCAGCGCTAGGCGCATACACAGGATTTTCTGCTGCAGGCTGCGCCGGATACCGTTCGGTTCGCACCGGCGCTTCCCGATGTGCCGAGGCAGACCGCGCGGCTTCGGCAATCTGGGTAATCCTGATAAAGATTTTTTCGCCCTCACCGACCTGGTCAGCCAGCGTTTGGGACATGGTTTCAGCTTGCTTCAGGCGCCCGCCAAGGGTCTTGTCCGCTTCAGCCGCTGTTGTCTTCAACCCCAAAATGGCGCGCTCGGCAATCTCCGTGGCGGTCATCAGTTCCGAAATCGTTGCCCGTAACACTTCCTCATCGGCCCTGAGACGCTGTAGACGCCTGTTCAGCATCCAGCAGTAACCGATCGTGATCAGCAACAGAACCGCGACCAACCCTTCAATGATCATTCCGAGTGGCAAAGTGCTCATGGTTGCTCCATTTCGTTTTGCATGGCGCGCTCGAAAGCAGCCAGGGTCATTTTCGGCTTGCGCAAGTTCTTTGCGACTCGAATGGCAATGGAATCCTCGACTTTGCCGAGCGTCCCTTCGGTCAAAGGCACATTGCCGCATTTGATCGTCACCGGATCGGCCGGATCGACATCGAACACCAGCGTCTGCCCGACGCCCAGGCTCAAGACCCGTCCGAGCGGCAGATAAGTCTCGTGCAGCACCGCATCGACTTCGATTTCCGCTGCATGGATTTCGGTTGCCAAATGACCTTCCCAGATCGGATCCCGACCGAACTTTTCGCCCATGAACATCTGGAGCAGCAGATCGCGGATCGGCTCCAGTGTTGCATATGGCATCATGATTTCGACGGAGCCGCCACGGTCTTCCATGTCGATACGCAACTCGACAAGGATGGCTGCATTGGCCGGCCGGGAAATTGCAGCGAAGCGGGGGTTTGTCTCGAGACGTTCAAGGTTGAAATGAACAGGAGACAAGGGCGCAAACGCATGTTCGGCATCCTGAAGGATCAACGACACCATTTGCTGAACGAGACCAGTTTCGATCGTTGTGTAAGGTCGCCCCTCGACACGCACCGCAGACGTTCCGCGCCCACCGCCGAGAAGAACGTCGATGATTGAATAGATCAGGCTCGACTCGACCGTGATCAAACCGAAACCATCCCATTCCTCCGCTTTGAAGACGCCCAGAATTGCCGGCAGGGGAATGGAATTGAGGTAATCACCGAAACGAACGGAACTTATTGAATCCAGCGACACTTCGACATTGTCGGAAGTGAAATTGCGCAACGAGGTCGTGGTCAGGCGAACCAAGCGGTCAAAGACGATCTCGAGCATCGGCAGACGCTCGTAGGAAACCATCGCCGAGTTGATGAGCGCACGAATACCGCTCTGATCACCCGCAATCGTATCCTCGATGTTGAAACCGAGGAGGTTGTCGATTTCTTCCTGGTTGAGAACGCGATCGGCACCGCGAGTGGCGTTTTCAAGATCCGGCTCGCTGTCGTCGATCATGGCGGCCCATTGGGCCGCCATATCGTCGGAGCTTCCCGCCCCCTGCTCCTCAAGAGCCGCGCCCCAGGCTGCAGCTAGATCCTCGTCGTCATCGCCTCCGGCGCCTTGCTCGGCCAGAGCGGCGCCCCACGCATCCGCCATGTCCTCTTCGGACAGGTCGTCATCTTCGTCGACGTTTGCCATTCACACCATCACTGTACAAGGATTTCCTTGAACAGGACCCCCTCAACCTTCGCCGGGTAAACCGACAAATTGATCCGCCTGAGCAATTCTTCCTTCAGACGGAACAGACCGGCGGACCCTTCCAGGTCCGCGGGGCGCAATTCGCGCAGATAGATCTGGAATGCATCCAGAATGCGCGGCAGAAACGGTTGGATCTGCTCGATCATCGCCCTGTTTTCGACTTCCAGCGCAATCCTAACCTTGAGGTAGGTCGTGCGTCCGTCCGTCGCCAAATTAACCGTCATCTCCGGCAGGTCGTAAAACACAACCGGTTTTTGAACCTCTACAAGTGTGTCCGAACCATCTGGTGAAGGGAGTGAGGTCTCGGGGCCCATCAGAAAATAATAAGCAGCCCCACCGGCCCCGAGCAGAACTACCAGACCGATGCCGCCAAACAGAAACAGCTTCTTCTTGCCGCCACCAGCAGACCGTTCAGCCTTTTCGGCATCATCATCAGCTGCGGCATTCTCGTCGGCCATTCCGCACTCCGCTTCAGTTAGCGCACGCGCGCTAATTATTACTAAAGAGTTAATGGTTAACGAATGGTTACCAGCCCGTTAACGCGAGTCACCCGGCAAAAATTGCCAAGTGGTTAACTTCTGCCGGAATCTCTTGCCGCACGCATCCTCCCCCTTTGGTTTTTAACCAGATATCCCAAGGATTTATAAACTGGCACGCCCTGTGCATTAACCTTAACGAGCCCGTTGGTCTGGGGAGATTGGCTGGCTCATCGGGGAGCAAAGGGAACCGTTCATATGGAGAACGCTCAGCTAGTTGCCTTATCCAGGCAATCGATTTTGCGGAATCATCTCGACGTGATCGCCAACAACATGGCGAACATCAATACGAGCGGATTCAAATCGCAAAACATGCATTTCATCGAACACCTCATGCCGATTGCCAACGGCACGGCATTCCAACCGCAGGACCGTGACATTTCCTACGTGGACATGTTCACCACACGGACGAATTTCGATCACGGCTCGATCAAGCTGACGGAAAACGATTTCGACCTCGCCCTGAACAGCGAAGGCTTCTTTGTTGTTCAGATGGAAGACGGAACTGAGGCCTATACGCGAAACGGGGCTTTCCGGCTGGATTCGACCGGTCAGCTGATTTCCGCTGATGGCCGTCCTGTCATGACCGACACCGGTCCCATCAGCTTCTCACGTGAAGACGGGTTGGTTGAGATTGCATCCGACGGCACCATCGCCACTCAACTTGGCATTCGCGGCAAGATCCGTGTGGCTGATTTCGCTGATATCCGC
>NZ_JAILWL010000193.1 GCF_025698965.1 Roseibium sp. | reverse complement strand
CGCGAATCCGCTTGCTAGCTCCTGATAGCCGACTCCGGCAAATTCCTGAATCCAGCGGCAGTAGGGATTATCCTCACGATCGCACCCTTCACGGACTAATCTGGTTCCGATTTCAGCGTACCCGATGATGCAGGGCGCCAAGGCTGCCTGCAGGTCAAGAAGATCGCCCGCCATACCGGCATCCAGCACAAACCGGGTGTAAGCCATTGTCGGTGTATCTTCCGGCGCGCTTTCAATCTCCTTGGGTGACATTCCCCATCTACCGCACAATTCCAGATGAAGATCCAACTCAACATCCAGAATTGCCTTCACCCCTTCAAGAGACTGACGCATATCCGAAATCGACGGGCTTTTGTAAACGCCAAGCGCATAGGCTCGGGCAAACTGGACAAGGAACAGATAGTCCTGAACCAGATAGTGTTTGAAGCTTTCAAGCGGTAAAGAGGCATCCCCAAGTTGTCGGACAAACTCGTGTTGGGTGTAGTCGATCCATTGCGGCGCGGCATCAGCCTTCAACCGTTCAAACAGCTTCATGAATGTCCTCTAAGGGTGTATTTGTCGAAGAATGTGAGGTTAGCGCGCGAACGTGCTCAAGTCGGCAGCTTGAAGGGAAACAGATTCACCACATCCACAAGCCGACACCTCATTGGGGTTCTTGAACACAAATCCTGACCTGAACTTGGTAACTTCAAAGTCCATTTCCGTTCCAAGCAAAAAGAGAACAGCCGAGGGATCGACAAAGATTTTTGCCCCCTTGTCTTCGACTACATCATCTCCGGCCTTGATCTCTTCAACCAGATCCATGGTGTATTCCATGCCGGCGCAGCCACCCTTTTTGATGCCGACACGCAGGCCGATCGCGTCCTTGTCGGAATCTTCAACAAGATCCCGAACGCGTTCTGCAGCCACGTCAGTCAGGGTCAAGACCTGAAATTTTCCGGCAGAAGCCATGTTTTCCTCATTTGCTCCGTTTGTCTTAAACCTGATATGGGGATTCAGCTTATCGGAATATAGGTTGCCAACTCAATACCAGTTCAGCGCAACCTTGGCTTCATCAGACATGCGATCGGGCGTCCAGGGGGGATCAAACACCATGTCAACGTTCACTGGCCCAACACCTGCGACCGCGGAAACGGCATCTTCCACCCATCCGGGCATTTCACCTGCCACCGGGCACCCAGGAGCTGTCAGGGTCATATCGATATTGATCGAGCGGTCGTCTTCGATATCAACCTTGTATATCAGCCCCAACTCATAGATATCGCATGGTATCTCAGGGTCGTAGACCGACTTCAGCGCGCCGACGATGTCGGTTGTCAGCCGGTCGAGTTCATCAGCGGGAATAGCACTTTGCGCAGTCACTTCAGCCTGCAGTTCTTCACCGGCCGCGTTGGTGTCAATTGTGGTAGCGTTTTCCATACTGGATCCGTCCTTAGCCGAAAAAGCTTTGCGCTTTCAAAAGAGCTTCGTACAACGCGTCAACTTCTTCACGCGTGTTATATAGCCCGAAACTTGCCCGACATGTAGAGGTCACACCGTATCTTGCCAAGAGCGGCTGTGCACAATGTGTCCCGGCCCTTACAGCGACGCCGGCCCGATCGATGATGGTCGAGACGTCATGTGCGTGGGCTCCCTCGATCTCAAAGGAGATTATTGCGCCTTTGCCCGGCGCTTCACCGAAGATCCGAAGAGAATTGATCTCTTTCAGTTTTTGATGCGCGTATTCCCTCAGGTCGGCTTCGTGGCGGGCGATGTTTTCCCGTCCGAGGCTGTCCATGTAGTCAAGCGCAGCACCAAGACCGATGGCCTGCACAATTGGCGGTGTTCCCGCTTCAAACCGATGCGGAGGATCGTTGTAGGTGACCACATCTTCGGTCACATCCAGGATCATCTCGCCACCACCATTAAAGGGGCGCAGCGCATTCAAACGTTCAGGCTTGCCCCAGAGAACACCGATACCGGACGGTCCATAGACCTTGTGACCCGTAAAGACGTAGTAGTCGCAATCCAGATCCTGAACATCGACAGGCATGTGCACGGCCGCCTGACTTCCATCCACGAGAACCGGAATTCCCCGTTCGTGTGCAATCCGGCAGATTTCCTTGATCGGGACAACTGTGCCCAGAACGTTGGACATTTGCGTGATTGCGACAAGTTTCGTTCGATCACTCAAGGTGTCCACGAATGCGTCCAGGTCAAACGAGCCGTTTTCCCTGACATAGACCCATTTCAGTTTCGCGCCACTGCGCTCCCGGTGGAAATGCCAAGGCACGATGTTGGAATGGTGTTCCATGATCGAGAGAACGATTTCGTCGCCCTCGCCGAAATAGTCGGGACCGAGACCATAGGAAACCAGATTGATTGCTTCTGTCGTCGATTTTGTGAAAACCACTTCGTCAACGGACTTGGCATTCAAAAAACGGCGTACCTTCTCGCGCGCGGCTTCATAATTGTCCGTCGCTGTATTCGAAAGGTAATGCAAGCCGCGATGAACGTTGGCATATTCATGGGAATAGGCCTTGGTCACCGCGTCTATCACCGCCTGTGGTTTTTGGGCGGATGCCCCATTGTCGAGGTAGACGAGCGGTTTGCCATAGACTTCCCGCGACAGGATCGGAAAATCCTTGCGGATCGCCTCTACGTCATAAGCATCCGTCTGTCTTGTCTCTTCTGCAGTCGCGACCGTCATCCGGCGCTACTCCCTGTTTTACGCGGCACTGCCGTCATCCTGTGGTCCAGTCGGCTCCGCTTTGCGCTTCAGCATTCGCGCGCCCGTTTTAAATGAGCAGCGGTATGGACTGTCCGGTCTGTTGCCACAATGACTTATGGCAAGAGCTTACTCAGTGTCCGGCAAGCCAATCGCGCACGCGTTCTTCCAGACCCTCGGTCACATCTTCCTCGTCATATTCTTCAATCGCTTCGGACAGGAAGGCAAGAACCAGCAACGTCCTGGCTTCGTCCTCGGGAATTCCGCGCGCGCGCAGGTAAAACAGAAGATCTTCGTCAATCTGCCCGCTGGTCGCACCATGAGCACAGATGACATCGTCGGCAAAGATTTCCAGTTCAGGCTTGTTGGCCATTTCCGCTTCTTCGGACAGAAGCAGAGCCTGGGTCATCATCTCACCATCAGTCTTCTGTGCATGCGGCGCGACATTGATGCGCCCCTGGTAAACACCCTTGGACCGGCCGTCGAGTACTGTCTTGAAGAACTCGCGGCTGTTGCAGTGAGGAACCGCATGATCGACGATCAAGGTCTGATCCGCCAGATCCTCCCCCCCGGCCATCGTCACACCATAGATCTTGGCTTCGGAGTTCTCGCCGGTGAAGTTGACGAATTGCTGGTTCCGGGCAAAGCGGGAACCGGCAATGAAACCGAGAGACTTGAACTCAGCTTCCGCACCAACTGTCGCGATCGATGTGAACAAGCGAGCCGTGCTCACTTTGCCCGTAATCAACCTTGTGGTGGCCAGAGCCGCGCCATCTTCAATGGTGTAGTCGAATACGGTGTTGAGCTCTCCGTCCCCGGTATCGCCCACAAAGGTCTCCAGAAGGCGCAGCTTCGCTCCCTTGCCGACCGAAATGCTGTTTCTGACAGCTTGAGATCCAGAAGACGTAGCGACTTGAATCAGTTCAACGGGCTTTGATAGATCAGCCCCTTCCCTGACCACGATCACCGCACCGCCCTGCACAAACGCCGTGTTCAACGCGACGATGCCGTCATCCTGACCTGTCTTGGGCATCGTCAGAAGCTGTGCTCCGGTTTCACCAGCGAGAGCGTCTTGCAGACTGCTGACGGTCACGCCTTCCTTCGCCAGGTCCTCGACATCGGAAAGCCCGGCAACAAAGGCGCCATTGGCAATCACAATCCGGTACCGGTCCAGGTCACCAAAGACATTCTGATTGCTCAAAATGCTTTCCAGGTCTTCCAGCTTTGCTTTTTCGGCCAACGGAGCGGCGGATTTTAAAAACGCCCGCAAGTCGGAATACTTGTATTCTTCAACACGGCGGTGCGGCAGCCCCTTTTCGCGAAGCTGACGGATAGCCGCTTCACGCAGCGCTGCAACGGCAACCGATCCAGGAAGATCTGCCTTCCTTTGCTCAAAGCGGTCAATCAGATCGCTTTCTGCCTGGGTGTAGTTGATGGGTACACTAACATTCATGTCCCGTTGCTCCCTCAGGCCGCCGTGTCGACATAGTCGGCATAACCGTTTTTCTCCAGCTCAAGCGCCAGATCCTTGTCGCCGGTTTTGACGATCCTGCCTTTGGAAAGAACATGAACGACGTCCGGTACGATGTGGTCAAGAAGACGCTGGTAGTGTGTGATCACGACCATGGCCCGCTCGGGCGACCGCAGCTTATTGACGCCTTCTGACACAATGCGCAATGCATCGATGTCGAGACCGGAATCGGTTTCATCAAGAACGCAGAGCTTCGGTTCGAGCAGAGACATCTGCAGGATCTCCGCACGCTTCTTTTCACCGCCGGAAAAGCCGACATTCAGCGGACGCTTCAGCATATCCATGGATACGTTCAGGTGCGATGCGGCCGCCTTGACGCGCTTCATGAAGTCCGGAATGGAGAGCGGGTCCTCGCCGCGCGCCTTGCGCTGTGCATTCATTGCCGTTTTCAAAAATTCCATGGTCGCGACACCCGGGATTTCTATCGGGTACTGGAAAGCCAGGAACATGCCCGCAGCTGCGCGCTCGTCCGGCTCCATCTCCAGCATGTTCTCACCGTTGAAGAGGATCTCCCCCTCTGTCACCTCATAGTCGTCCTTGCCAGCCAGAATGTAGGACAGTGTGGACTTTCCGGATCCGTTCGGCCCCATGATGGCATGCACTTCGCCCGGATTGACGGTCAGGTTGATGCCGTTCAGGATTTCAGTTTCGTCTTCCGCGATACGCGCGTGCAGGTTTTTGATCTCAAGCATTGAGATTTTTCCTTGTAAATCAGCAGGCTTTTTCAGCCCAATCACATTCATCTGTAAGCAGGCCTTAGCCTACGGATCCTTCCAGGCTGATCGAAATCAGTTTCTGAGCCTCGACGGCAAATTCCATCGGCAGCTGCTGGATGACATCCTTTACAAAACCGTTGACGATCAGTGCCACGGCCTCTTCCTCGGACAAGCCGCGCTGCAGGCAGTAGAACATCTGGTCGTCCGAGATCTTCGAGGTGGTCGCCTCGTGCTCGAACTGCGCAGACGCGTTCTTGCTTTCGATGTAAGGCACCGTGTGAGCACCACAGTCCTGACCAATCAGAAGCGAGTCACACTGGGTGAAATTTCTGGCGTTGGATGCCTTGCGGTGGGCGGAAATCAACCCGCGATACGTGTTTTCCGACTTACCGGCTGAAATACCCTTGGAGATCACGCGGCTGGACGTGTTCTTGCCCAGGTGGATCATCTTTGTACCGCTGTCGATCTGCTGATGGCCGTTGGAGACGGCTATCGAATAGAACTCGCCGCGAGAATTTTCACCGCGCAGAATGCAGGATGGATACTTCCAGGTGATCGCGGACCCCGTTTCAACCTGTGTCCAGGAGATCTTGGAATTCTTGCCGCGGCAATCGCCTCGTTTGGTTACGAAGTTATAGATGCCGCCTTTGCCGTCCTTGTCGCCGGGGAACCAGTTCTGAACGGTGGAGTATTTTATTTCGGCATCTTCCAGCGCGACAAGTTCAACCACGGCCGCATGGAGCTGATTTTCATCGCGCTGCGGTGCCGTGCATCCTTCCAGATAGGACACGTAAGAGCCCTTGTCAGCAATGATCAGCGTGCGTTCGAACTGGCCGGTATTCTGCTCGTTTATACGGAAATAGGTCGACAGTTCCATGGGGCAGCGAACGCCCTCGGGTACATAGACAAACGAACCGTCCGAAAAGACCGCCGAGTTCAGCGTTGCATAGAAGTTGTCGGTGACGGGAACGACCGAACCGAGATACTTCTTCACCAGATCCGGATATTCGCGGAGCGCTTCAGAGATAGAACAGAAAATGACGCCAGCCTTTTTCAGCTCTTCCTTGAAGGTTGTGACAACGGATACGGAATCAAAGACAGCATCGACCGCAACCCTGTTCTTGGGTTCAACACCCGCCAGGATCTCCTGTTCCGCCAGCGGAATGCCGAGCTTGGCATATGTCTCCAGGAGTTCCGGGTCTACCTCATCGAGGCTTTTTGGGCCTTCGACGGATTTCGGGGCCGCCCAGTAGTAAAGGTCGTCGAAATCGATCTTCGGATAACTGACACGGGCCCAGGTCGGTTCTTCCATCTGCTGGAACCGGCGCAAGGCGTCCAGGCGCCACTCGGTCATCCATTCCGGTTCGCTCTTCTTGGCGGAAAGAAACCGGACAGTCTCCTCGGAAAGGCCTTTTGCACCCTTTTCCGACTCGATGTCCGTCACAAAGCCGTATTTATACTGGTCGACATCGATGGCTTTCACCTTATCGATGGTTTCCTGTACAGCTGGCATATTTTGCCTCCATTCAGCGGAGCCCGTCTCCGCACCTATTAGTCATTGCAGAACGGCTCCCGTCCTGCCTATTCATTGGCGAAGTTTCGCCGAATTCCTGTCTATGCGGCCTCGTGGCGTGCATCCGGATTGAGGCGATCGACTATTTTTGGCCAAACCTCCAAAAACCGCTCTATGTCTGCCGCCGACGTATCCCAGCCCATGCTGATCCGCAATGCGCAACGTGCAAGTGTCTCATCAACTCCCATCGCGGTCAGAACATGTGACACCGACACCTTGCCGGATGAACATGCAGACCCCGATGAAATCGATACGCGCTCCAGATCAAAAGCGATCAGTGCCGTCTCGGCCGAAATGCCGGGTACGGCAAAGCAGCATGTATTTGCCAAACGGTCGGCTGTTTCGCCAAAAATCACGGTTGACGGACAAATGGACCGCAGTTCTCTCTCAAGCATCGCCCTCAAATCAGCCAGATGGCCCACATCCTGCAATTCTTCAAGAGCTGTTTCTGCCGCAACACCAAATCCGGCAACCGCCGCCACGTTTTCAGTACCACCCCGGCGCCAGTTTTCCTGGCCACCGCCAACCATCAAGGGAGACGGGACCCGCGCCGTTGAGCGCACAACAACTGCTCCGATCCCCTGCGGACCACCGAATTTGTGAGCAGACAACGTCATTATGTCCGCGTTCCAGGTTTCCGGATCAATTTTCATCCGGCCGGCAGCCTGAACGGCATCGACATGGAAAAAGTGCCCATATTCTTTGGCAACGGCTCCAATTTCGGCCAAAGGCTGAATTACACCTGTTTCATTGTTTGCCGCCATAACGGAAATCAGGCTTGGATCCGCGTCCCTGACGAGATCCCTCAGTGCATCAAGATTGACGCGACCATCTACATCAACCGGAATAACCACCTGATCCTTAACGGCAAACCGTCCGCCGGTGACAACTGAAGGATGTTCGACCGCACTTCGGAACAGCTTGTCCAGATATACCGGTGCGCCTTGATCCTGCCAGGCAGGAGACAGCGCAGTCATGTTGGCTTCAGTACCGCCGGAGACAAAAGTAACCGCTCTTGTCCTGACACCACACAGTCGAGCGACCTTGTCCCGAGCCTCTTCAATCCGTCCACGCGCTCTTCTACCATGAGTATGCACCGAAGACGCATTTCCCGTGTCATTCAGAACCTCTATCATCGACTCGCGAACGCCTGGACGCAGCGGAGCGCCGGCGTTGTGATCAAGATAGATTGGGTCCGAGCGACGCGGCATGACACCTCGAGAGACTTGAACAGCGTTGAGTTAGGGTCGAAAATTTGCTGAAATGCCAAGCACATGTTCGAAAAACTTGAAATTTTCCGCTGTGATGACGATAACACCCCCAACCGGTCGAACCGAGTGTTGTCTGCCTTCGGGGGACGATGCGAACTTTCGAATAATTCTAAACAGGGTTCTAAAAACTTGGAGGCAAAGAGTCAAGTTTAGACTTACGGGAAACCACGTATTCAGAACTCTATTTCCCGCGCCCAGATTCCTGGCGCGACAATATGACAAGGACATAGCGCTTCATGCCTGAGGTGATCTTTAACGGTCCCGCGGGCCGGCTGGAAGGCCGGTTCCACCCCGCAAAAAAACGCAACGCCCCCATCGCATTGGTTTTGCATTTGCATCCGCAATTTGGCGGCACGATGAACAATCAGATTGTTTATCAGATGTACTACATGTTCGCGCGGCGCGGATTTGCGGTTCTTCGGTTCAACTTCCGTGGTGTCGGCCGCTCACAAGGCGCGTTCGATCACGGCCAGGGTGAATTGTCCGATGCGGCAGCAGCGCTTGACTGGGTGCAGACCGTGCATCCAGATGCCCGCGCCTGCTGGATCGGCGGCTTCTCGTTTGGTGCATGGATCGGAATGCAATTGCTGATGCGCCGGCCGGAAGTCGAAGGCTTCATTTCGGTAGCACCACCGGCAAACCTGCACGATTTCTCGTTCCTTGCCCCCTGCCCGTCCTCCGGCCTGATCATTCACGGCGACAACGACAAGGTCGTTCCGCAGAAAGACGTTCAGACACTGGTCGACAAGCTGAAAACGCAAAAAGGCATCGTCATCGACCACGAGACCATTCCGGGCGCCAATCACTTCTTTGAAAATGACATGGATGATTTGCTGGACCGGTGCGGAACTTATGTTGATGGCCGGCTAGGTCTGTCGCCTGAGGATTACATCGACGTCGACTGACGAACACAAAGCCCGCCAACACGGCGGGCTTTTTTTTCAAGCTTTGCCTATGCGACAAGCTGCATGTCGGGCCAACGGCTGCGTCTTCTTTCTTTGCTCCTCCCCTCCTCAGGAAACTCAAGTGACCGCTCGACAGGAAGTTCCTAAAATCAGACCGGCGATAGAGGGTGATCTTTCCGATCTGACAGAACTCTATGCGCACCTGGGTTCGAACGACTTTCCTGCCGCAGAAACCGTCCAGAAAGCAACCTTCAAAAAGATCCTTGACCATTCTGGAATGACAATCCTGGTGGCATCTATCGAAGCCAAGCTTGTTGCGACACTCACGCTGGTCATTGTCCCCAACCTCACGCAGGGCTGCGCGCCCTATGCCCTGATTGAAAATGTTGTCACCCGCTCAGAACACCGAGGACAGGGCATCGGTCAGCAGTTGATTGCTGCGGCTATTCAACGCGCCTGGGACAACGGGTGTTACAAGGTCATGCTTATGTCAGGTTCACGAAATCAAAAAGCCCACACGTTTTACCAACGTGCAGGCTTTCAACAAAGCAAAACAGGATTTGAAATCCGGCGGTCAGGTTATCCGGTGCGCACTATCCGGTAAGAAACATACTGTTGTTAGCCCTGAAAGGGTTTCTTCCGCGGCACACCTGGCCCACCGTCAATGCCGTCATCCGGTCCGGCAAGGGGATCTTCCCCTTCTGCAACGGCTCCCTGTATCGGCGGACCTGCGTAGTCCTCAGGTGGCGGGACAGTTGAAGCCAGTTTGCAGTTGGTCAACCAGATATCGTAAACCGGATGCTCAACTGCGTGCAGTCCGGGACTTGCCGCATACATCCAGCCGGAAAAAATCCGCCTGACTTCGTTGTTCAGCGTGATTTCATCCACTTGAACAAATCCGGTTGTCAGTGGCGATTCCGTTTGCGGCCGCGTGTGGCAGACCTGTGGCGTAACCTGCAAGGCGCCAAATTGAACGGTCTCGCCAATATAGACGTCAAAGGAAATGATCCGGCCGGTGATCTTGTCGAGGCCGGAAAAAACAGCAACCGGGTTTTCGATCTTTTCAGCCTGAGCTGATCCACAGACACCGATTGCAGTCGCTGAAACGACCCCCAATCCTGCCAAAACGCGCTTCGCTGCTTTCATGATATCGGACAAGTCAGCCATCTGTTTAAAAAGAATCTCTGTTGCCAAGCTTACTTAACTTCAATGCAGAGGCGCTAGCACCGAATTGCGGCCCGGAAAAGACAATCATCTTACCCGAGCCGAATTGTGCAGGATTAACCGATTTCCGCCAGACGTTGCCGTGCGACCTGAACCTTTTCAAGTTTACCCTTTGATTCGGACACCTTTTCCCGCTCCCCTTCGACAACATCTTGCGGAGCTTTCTCGACAAATTTTGGATTGGCGAGCTTTTTCTCGATCTTTGAGATTTCGCCTTCGAGTTTGCCGATTTCCTTTTCCAGGCGTGCTTTTTCCGCGCCCAGGTCAATGACGCCTGCCAGTGGAAGGCAGACCGTTGCCTCGCCCACAATGATCTGCGCGGACCCGGAAGGAGCACTGTCGGCAAGATCGATCTTCTCGGCACGGGCAAGTCGCAGAATGGCAGATTCATGGGTTTTCAAACGAGCTTTTGTCTGCTCGTTCGCACCTGTGACAACAACTTCAACCTTTGCGCCTGCAGGTACGTTCATTTCTGCCCGAACCGACCGGATTTCGGAGATGAATGTCACAAGCCAGTTGATCTCATTGGCTGCGGCATCATCAGAAACGCATGCTGCAGGCCAGGACGTCAGCATGAGAAGGTTTTCAGCCTTTACACCTTCGTCGCCAAGACGCTCCCACAACTCTTCTGTCAGGAACGGCATAAACGGGTGCAGAACCTTCAGAATCTCGTCAATTGCCCAAGCGGTCGTTGCCCGGGTTTCCGACTTCGCGGCTTCGTCATCCCCGTTGAAGATCGGCTTGGCGAGTTCCAGATACCAGTCGCAGAATGAGTTCCAGGTAAACCGGTAGACCGCACTGGCGGCGTCGTTGAACCGGTAGTCGTCCAGTGCCTCTGTGACTTCGGTGATGCAGCGACCCATTTCCGTCGCAATCCAACGGTTCAGCGTGTGCTGTGCCGTTGACGGATCAAACCCTTCAACCCGTGCGCAGCCATTCATTTCAGCGAAACGGGATGCATTCCAGAGTTTCGTCGCAAAACGTTGACCGCCTTCCGCAGCCTGATCGGACATCCGCAGCGTCCGGCGGGACTGGACTTCCTGGCTGGCCAGCGCGAAACGAGTGGCGTCAGCTCCATAAGTGTCGATCAGTTCAAGCGGGTCGAGAACATTGCCGAGCGATTTCGACATTTTCTTCCCGTTCTTGTCGACAACGATCGAGTTGATATAGACGGTGTGGAACGGCACTTCATCCATGAAATGGATGCCCTGCATCATCATACGGGCAACCCAGAAGAAGATGATGTCGAAACCTGTGATCAGAACATCTGTCTTATAGTAGCGTTCAAGTTC
>NZ_JAILWL010000192.1 GCF_025698965.1 Roseibium sp. | reverse complement strand
CGATCAGGATTGAAGTGACAAGCGTCGGCAGGATCGCGACGGAAACGGCAACACCGGACAGAATGGGCGACTTACCGACAACTTCTTGAAAGAACTGGGCGATGAACACAAACAACGTAATCTTCTCGAACTGAAAGATCGCGAAAATGATCACTCCTCCCCTGAATTCGGGAATGGTCAGCAGCGAGAGATCCAGAAGCGGTTCCGGATGGCTCTGCTCTGTCCGCCTGAACAGGAACAACAGCACACAGCCAAGACCAAACAGCCCGAGGGTCAACGGTGAAAACCATCCCCATTCCGGCCCTTGCATGACGCAGGTAACCAGACCGAACAGGGCAACGACCAGGAACACCGGTCCGGCGACATCCAGACGGCTTCCAGCCTCCTCAGGCTTCCGCCCTTGCGCGTCATAGTCGGAGGTCCAGACGAGCCACAACAGGCAGGCAATTCCGATTACGAAGGGAATGCCTATCCAGAAGATCATCCGCCAGGAGACCGTCTCCGTAAGCAGGCCGCCGATCAATGGTCCGGAAGACATGAAAATTGCGCCGACCGTCGTCTGATAGCCGAATGCCACGCCTCGCCTTTCCGGCGAAAAGGCTGCAGTGATCAAGGCAATCGATGTTGGAAAGAGGACGGCCGCTGCAATGCCCTGGAACGCCCGCGCCGCAATCAGCATTAGTCCGTCCGTCGCCAACGCAGCAAAGAACGACGACAGCGCGAACAGAACCGCACCTCCAGTGAAATAACCCCGCCGGCTGAGGTGATCACCGAAGCGCCCGGCAATGGCGACGGTACAAGTGAAGCTAAGGAGATAGGCATTGACCACCCAATGCGCCGCCGAGGCTGACAAACCGAGTTCATTTGTGATTGACGGCAAGGACACTGTGACAACGGTTTCATCCAGAACGATCAATCCCAGAACACCGCTCATCGCACCGAGCAGCCACCATTGTCTATGATCTGCAATCGTCATGCGCCCCTCTTAACCGGATCCGGTGCCCAATGCCTATGCCCCCTCACAACCATACGCCAGCCTGTCACGGGAGTAACACCCGCCCGCAGGGAAATGTCAGCTAGCGAGCAATTTCGTGCGCGCGGTTTGCAAAAAGCGAGAGATCTCCAACCCGAGGCTGGCTTCAAGATCGATCTCGAGGTCGGAGTCCTTTTCAACCCGGCTCTCCAGCTCCGGCATCTGCCAGGTGATAACGCGCGTCGGCTTTGTCGTCCGTACAGTGACCGGGGCCTTGTAGCTCTTTTCCTTGCTCAAATAGGCAACGGCTCCGAGAAAGCGGCCTTCATTGAGCGTATCCACATGGACCCCGTCCATCTCGACATTCACCTCCCCGTCGATAATCAGCATCAGTGCCGGAACCGGTTCGCCCTGCTTTAGAAGCTCTGTTGTTGCTGCAACGGAGGCATGGCTTCCCATGCGAAGAAGATTGAACGCTTCCCGTTCACCCATATTGCGCAAGGCAAGCTGGTAAAGATGCCTCTCTTCCGCACTGAATGGCACGGGTCGCCGGTCCAGCAAAAGGCGTCCAATCCAAAAGATGTTGATCGCGATGAATATCGAATTCCAGGCGATTGCCGCCCAAAGCGGGTCAATTTGGAAATAGTAATAAGGCAACAGCATCGTGGCCCCGACAACCGTCAGAATACGCAGCCACAAGATGTCCCTTACCGAATAGGAAAAGAGATAAATAACGTTGGCCACGGTGACCAGAGCATCAAGCCCGAACATATCCTCGCCTCATCTGAACGCGTGTCAGCGAGGACTATCCTAGGATGTGGAGCTGTATGGGAATAGGGCTGGCGGAAAATGGATGACAGAAAACGGTTCATGCAATGTCAGTCTCCGGCTAAATCTCCAGACATAATTCTCACGTCACCTATGCCACTCTCCAGCACAAATCCGAAACAACTCAAGATAGATTAATAATCCAAGAATCAAAAAAGATGAGTCGACTTAATTAACATCAAAATTACAACCACTTAAAACAAAAATTGATAACATACTCATAAAATACATATCTTACTCTACGTAACTTTTTTCTAATTTTCATTGCAATTTTCAAAAATGCAACGCTAAATGAATTTGATTGCATTTTCAATTTACTCAACCGGAGAGATAAAAACATGACCGGGACAGCAGCGACACATTCCAGCTATTACAGAACGTTTGTGCCTCCAAAAGCGTTTCGCCCAAAGGTGTTTGTGCCTCGCGAAGAGTTGCCGGCGGCATATCTGGGCAAGGAGGCCACCACCTATGGCTGGGACTCGGTAAACTGCATTCAGATCAGCACAGTCAACCAGTCAATCAAGACCTCTGGTCAGTATCCAAAGAACTTGAAAATTGTCGTAAATCCCAACTCCACCTGGGACATTGACGTCTCTTTCGACGCCTGGCAGATCGCTGAAGGCGGTTCGGGCGCCATCGTTTTCATGAAGCTACCGCTCACCAAGGCGACAATGACCTACCCCGCGCTCGCAGCTGCAAGGGGGACAGCCGGGAACAAGTTTGATTTCACAGGTGGTTACGCACTCGTTTCGATCAAGCTTCGCTACGTCCCGCAAAAACAAAACCCATTCTTTTTCAAAGGTGGCGAACGGGAAACCATCGACGAATTGATTGCCGACGCACAGGCGCGCTCGCCGGATGATCCACCTGTACTGGTACAGAAAGTCAATTACGGCTCGCTCAAGCCTACCAAGGAAGAAAGTGCGCTCTTCGAGGCGGCGCTGACCTACTTGTTGACGAACAACCTGGACAAATTCGAATACGTTTTTTCTGTTGTAAACCTGAACCAACGGGCTGCGAAGGAGCAGTTCCAATGGTTGAAACCAACATATACAAGCTATGCCTATTTCCAGGGTCTGAGCGAGGACTCAAGCTATTTCGCAGTCCTCAATCAATTGGATGGAAACAGCCCGGACGGACTGACCAACCAGGTATCCGCCTCTGCGATTCCTTCAGGGTCCAATGCATCGATCCTGATTTCGAACAGGCTGTTTCTGGAACGGATGGTTCTGCCTGGTCTGGTTCAGGCGTTTCCCGACGCACCTTCCAACGCATTCAAAATACCCAAGACAGGCGATATCATCGAGATTACTGAATCCCTCGACCTCGATTCCGTCGAAGTGGGGGGCATCAATTATCACCCCAAAATGACGTATTTCCGCCTTCAAGTCGTTGGCGACGAAGTACAAATCAATACCAAGGTGCATATCCCGATTTCACCAGGCATCGATGCCTATGTGAACTCGACATATTACTACGCAATAGGGCTCGTTGAGAAAAAGGACGGCAGCTACACGATGGATTTCGAACCATCGGAAGAGCCCAACATAACCAGTTGGCACGAAATCGCCTCCTGGGTCACCTGGACGGAGATAACCGTCGCACTCATCGGTGCTGTAGTGGGCGCGGTCGTCGGCGAGGCGATCGAAACCGTGGCGCGCAAGATCCTCGTTATCGTGATCATTACGGTTGTGGCCGGTGTTCTGGCTGTCATTCCCTCCATAATCGCGGATGTTGCGGCAAACGGCGCCGCCGAAGCGCTCCCCCCCATTGGGCCGATGATCGACGAAGCGCAGGCCCCGGTGAATTGGCCGGACAGTTCCGGATTTCAGCTCCAGACAGCCGAACTCAACGGTTCTCTTCAATTCGGCGGATTGCTGAAACCCTGATTACATCAAATTGCCTGACAGGAACCCGTTATGAGACACGAAAAGAAATTTATCCGTTCACAGACGTTCCGCAATTTCACCCTGCCCGACGTCTCCAAGATCCAGCCGCAAACGATTATTCCCCGGCACCTTCTACCCAAGGAAATCACCGCTCCTGAAGCCGACACCCAGGGCTGGGATGCAGCCAGCGCCATTCGCCTTTCGCAGGTCAATCAGGCGCTGAAGGCAACCGGCGTTTCGCCTGCAAGCTTTTCCAAGGAAATAAACGCAAGCTGGTACGCAAATGGCGACTTCGGCACCTGGACGATGACACGGGGCGGGTCCGGTTCCATCGTCTTCCTTAAGGCGCCGATCACCACCGCTTCGATGACTATGGCGACAAGCAAGCTCGATTTTAATGACGGCTCCGTCACGTTTCAGGTGAAACTGAAGTACCTGCCGCAACCTGTCGACAAGGAGACAACGGACGGAACGCCCAACAATCTCCTGACCGACGCGAATGCACGCTCACCGGAAGACCCGGCGGTTGTCGTGCAACACATCGATTATGGGGACAGCACCCCCAGTCTGGAACTGAAAGCACTCTTTCAGTCCATCATAGGCATTTGGCTCAATGAAAATCTCGAAATTTTCAACTACATATTCGCGGTCGTCGCACTCAACCAGCTCTCACAAAGCCCACAGTTCGACTGGCTGAAACCAACCTATACCAGCTATGCCTATTACGACGGAAACCCTGAGACTCCCGGCGAGGACGAAGCCTATTTCGGCGTGTTGACCATGACAAACGGAAACGCGCCGACAGGTCTTGCCAACCAGCTCCCTGCCTCCGCGATCCCTGATGGTCAGGGAGGTGCTTTTCTGGTCGGCAGCAAGCTGTTCATGGAAAACATGATCCTGCCGGCAGCTCAGGCTGCCTTTCCCGATGCCTCGGCCTCCAACTTCAGCATCGTCAATGGCAATACCGCAATCGAGCTGGTGGAACCGCTCGATCTGGAGAAAGTGAAAGTCGGTGCGATATGGTACCAACCCACTGCGACAAGCATGCTGATACAAATTGTCGGGGACGAGATTCAAACTCGAATGGACATCCATATTCCGATCAGCCCCGGCATAGATGCTTATGTCCAGACTGAATCATGGAACCGGCTTGAGCTTGTCGACAAACCCGATGGTACACAGACAATCGGCTGGGTCGAGTCGCGAGAACCGAAGAAAACGCACTACTACAAGAAAGCCGATTGGGTAGTAATTACCGAAATCATCGTTTCGGTAATCGGTATCGTCGCGGCCATTGTCGGCGGAGCGGCAGTCAGCGGCATCGTCCGCGTCGTTGTCGTCATCATCATTGGGATCATTGCCGGACTTGCCGCGGCAACACCGACAATCATCGCAGAAGCAATTTCAAAAGGGGCCGCGGAGGCCCTGCCCCCGCTCGAAAACATGATGGTCGAATTTACCAAACCGATCGCATGGCCGGACACCACCGGATTTGTACTCTCCAGTGTGCAAATCAACGGATCGCTTCAGTTCGCGGGTAATTTCAGCATTGGATCCCAGTCATGAAACTTGAAGGTTGGGACACGGTCTTTCTGGTCAAGGAAGACCGCCTGAACACAATGCTTCGGGAAAATGCAGGGGAACTCGTGCTCGACTTTTGCGTCGAGATTCCGGACGGAACCGGCGCCACGGCGTCGGGAAAGTTCTCCGCCTGGCAGATTGCGCAGGGTGGATCGAATGAGATCATTCATCTGCGTTTGCCGATTGCAGAAGGCAAACTGATACGGGACGGCGTATCAATTGACCTTACGGGCATGACGCTTGTTGTCGCCACGTATCTCGACTGGCTCAGCACCTCCGCCAATGCTGTCAAACTTCAACTGGATTATGACAGGCTTGGTGAACGCGACAATCCGCCGAACCGGGGGGAATTGAGCGTCGTTACATTGCTGGACCCTAACGGCGTATTGTCACCTTCCGACAACGCCCTTTTGTCGTTTCAGCTTGGCAGTTTTCTGGTCGCGAATGCCGACAAGGTCCGGTTCGTCTTTGCCACGGTAAACCTGGTCCCGCCACAGACCAACTCCTGGCTGACCCCGGTCAAAAGCGCTTATGCCTACTTTCATCGCGAAGGGCTTGGTGAAGGTTGTCTGGCGATTTTTTCGGTGACGTCCGACAAGGACATCTCCAACCTCCAGAAAAAGGTCGATCCCATCGCCTGGCCTGTTTCCACCGAAGCGAGTTATGTCGTGTCCGCCGAGCTCTTTCTGCTGAATGTCATTGCTCCGGGACTGGCAACCGCATTCAACACGGATACGAGTGCATTTGCCTATGACTCCACACAGGACTTGCTCGTCAACACAAGACCGCTGAATGCAAAGTCGGTCAAATCAGGCGCAATCACCTACTACCCGAGAGCGACGCAGCTGGAAGTGAAAAGTGGCGACGCGGAGTTGCGAACCCATTGCGAGGGAGATTGCGACATGAAAGCGGGTATCATGATGACCTACAAGGTGACATCCAAGAACGCAGCCACCTATGAGCCAGGCAATGGATCCCTTGCATTCGCCCCCGACCCGGATCCGGTCTCTTCGCACAAGGCCGACATCCCCTGGTGGTTTTTCATTGGCGGTCCGATCGTCATCCTGATCACCGAACTGGTCGTCTCAATCATTTCCTCGGATATCGCCAGCGATATTAGCAAGGAAAACAAGGAACGCCTGGCACTCAAAAAACATCCACCGGAATCGATCCTCGTCGGCGATGATGGCAGACTGGTCGTGTCGGATATTGCAGTTGCAGGAGCACTGATCATTCGCGGGTCCGTTTGATTTTGCCAACGACCCGCAAAACCACGGCTCCTAAACCTTGTTGCAAATCTGGAGGTTAAAGCTTGATCATTCTCCAGATTAGAGAAAGCGTAGACGCAGGAGGCATCGAACCGAGCCTGAAAAAGACAATCCACAATAGCCAAGGTGACCAAGCACCAGGCCTCGACATATCTTCACCCAGTTTGAACGCGTCTCAGCGAGGACTATCCTGGGATGTGGGCGTCTTGCCGAGTAGGAGCGATGATAAGTGCAATAAAAAAGGCTTCCCCTGGACAAATGCCCCGCTGGAGATCCATAACTCAGTGATGTTGAGATCTTTGCATCTCGGCAATTTTCTTGTCGGTGTTGTACTGGCTGAGCGCATACACCGCCCAGATAGCCGCCGGTATCCAGCCGATCAATGTGATTTGCAGCAACAGACAGAAAATCCCTTGAAACGGCCGCCCGATTGTAAAGAACACCAGAAACGGTAGCAGGATTGCAATGATCAGACGCATATTGCGGGGTCCTTGGTCATAAAATACAGAGCCGACGAGCTGTGCGGCAGTAATGCTCCTGGTGCGGGTCAGTCCCGACAGGTCATGCTGATTTGAGAGGTATTTATCCAAATCACCAAATTCAAGGATTTTCCTGGAAAGCAAATAGCCCGAACAACGATCTGACTTTGGCCGCAGCCCAGTCACAAAAGCTCCTGTCGCCACGCACTAAGGCCAAGCTAAGTCGCTGAGACACAGCCACCTTCCATCCTCTGGTGCCTCAAACATCGCTCCCTGCTCGACCTTGGTCATTCATGCTGCCCGCGTCGCTAAATACCCGCCCCCGGCAATTAGAAGCATCCCTGCCATTGTCGCGAAGCTCGGAATGTCCTGAAACAGCAACAAGCCGAACAGCGCAGCAAAAATCAGGTAGCTGTAGTCAAACGGTGCGATGATAGCCGGCGCTGCAGACTGATACGCGGCCGCGAGACCGATCCCGATACCCAGCATCAGAACAGCCAGAACGACAATCAGCAGGAAGTCCGGTGCGCCCAAATCCGCCCAGGAACCAAGCAGGAACTGGGTGGGGCCGCCCAAGTTGGTTCCTGACACCGGTTTCACAATCAGCAGCAACAGGCTGATGCCCGCCCCCGCAAACATCAGCACAACATTGAGCGACACTGCCAGCGTTAAGATGGAGGTTTCCCTGCACCTGGTTCGCGTCAGCATCGCGGCAAGGGCATAAAGGAAGCCAGACAAAACCGGGGCAAGCATCTGCATTTGAAACGTTGCCGTGCCGGGCTGCAGAAGGATCAGGGTTCCGGCAAATCCCACCGCGACTGCGGCCCAGCCATGACCTGAGACTTTTTCGCCGATCAGAAAGGCAGAGAGCACGGTGATGAACAGAGGCCCCGTGTAGTAACCCGCCGCCGCGCTGGCGAGCGGAAGAACCGGCAACACCGCATAAAGCGCCACATACATCGCCGCCAGAAAAAGCGACCGCACAAGAACCCAGAAACTGAAAATCTCCCGCCACTGGATGCGCCCATTCGACAAGGCTGCAAGCCCCGCAAACAACGGTACGACGATAACACCCCGGATAGTCCAGATCTGCCAAAGCGTTGGGCCTCCGCTGAGCAGTTTTATCAGTGCGTCCTGAGCTGCCATCAAAAACACCGCACAAACGATGGCACGAATGCCAAAAGCGGTTCGATCCGAGTGTGAAAGCGTGTGAAGGGTCATTCCAGCCTCCGGGTTTCCACCCATTTCTGGTGAATGTTCAGGCGAGACTAGCGAAGACGTTATTATTGATGTAGATAGAAATAGACAAACAAATTCATGAAAAAAATTCAATAATGACTATCCCGATCAGTGGCATTGAAGTTTTTCTGGCGATAGTCCGTGCCGGGTCCATGCAGGCGGCATCAAAAAAGCTTGGTGTTGGTGCCTCTGCTGTCAGTCACAGGCTGAAGGCACTGGAGCAGGAACTGGGCGTTGACCTTCTGGTGCGCACGACCCGGTCCATTGAGCTGACCGCCGCAGGACGCACATTGCTTCAGACCGCGGCGCCAGCCTATGACACGTTGACGGCAGCGGTTCAGCAGTCACGTGCGGTTGGTGCATCGCGAACCGGTACGCTTCGACTGACACTTCCCTGGAGTGCCTACAAGATCGTTTTTCGGCCAATCCTCTCGGAATTTCAAAAGACCTATCCGGATATCCGGCTCGACTTTTCCCTAAACGAAAGCCTGGTCGATATTGTGCACGAAGGCTTTCATGCCGGCGTCCGGCTTGGTGACCGCCTGGCTCCGGGCATGGTTGCTTTCCGTCTGACGGGAAACCTGCAAGGCTCTTATTTTGCTTCGCCGGGCTATTTCCATCAATACAGTCGTCCGCAGACCCCGCAGGATCTTTTGCAGCACCGCAGCATCCGCTACCGGTTTTCAACAGCAAACCGGCTGGCGGATTGGCGCTTTGCTGATCAGGATCAGGAAATGAGCGTCGACCCGCCCAGTCAGCTGGACTTCGACAGTTTCGAGCGCGTGGTTGAAGCCGCCTGTGACGGTCACGGGATTGGCTGGGCGCTGAGAGATGTCATCGAAGATCACTTGTCAGCAAGACGGTTGGAGACGATTCTGGAACCATTCACCTGCGGCCACCCGCCCTTTTACCTCTACTATCCGGAACAGAACCGCAGGCTTGAATTGCTGCGGGTCCTGATCGACTTCCTCAAGGCCAACGCTTCGAAGTCGCGGTGACAACCGTCAGGATTTCAAAGCCAGCTCCAGATTATCCAGAGTCGGTTTCCAACCGTCTTCGTGGAAAAGCCGGCTGGCTTCGTCTTTTAAACCGTCGTGGCAGAGCACAAGCTCCGTCCCACCCCTTACCGGCGTAATTGAGATCCGAACTCGACTGATTTCGTCCCGCTGCTCCCAGGCCCAGGTGAATTCCAACTCTCCTGGCTTCTCAACCCGCTGATATCGGCCATAAGCAACCAGGTACTTGCCTAGTTCTGGGGGCGGTTGCAGAGGCGAGCCAAGCGGGTCCATAACCACACGAAAAGTACCTCCGACACGTAAATCAGCTTCCAGTTCGGCAACCTGCATGCCGAGAGGGCAAAACCATCGCCTCATCAGCTTCGGCCTGGTCCACGCGTCCCAGACCCGATCCGGCGGAGCGTTAAGAATGCGACACAGCCGGACCGAAAACCCAGCGCTCATAACCCGGTCTTCTTGTCGCTGTCCTGGTTGCCCTGATCGGATTCCAGAAACGCTTCCAGGTGATCCAGCGTGCCAGACCAGAAGTTTTGGTAGAATCCCAGCCAGTCATAGGCAGCCTTCAGCGGTTCGGGTTGAAGGCTGCAGATGTGCCGCCGGCCGTCCAGTTTCTTAGTTACCAGCCCAGCTGCCTGAAGCACTTGAAGGTGCTTGGAAAACCCGGCAGGAGACAAGGAAAATGGTTCGGCCAATTCCCCCACCGCTGCGGGCCCCTCCGCCAGTCGTGCAATCGTCGCCATGCGCACGGGGTCACTCAACGCTGCGAAAGTCCGGATCAGATCTGGCGACATTTCTTGCATCATTTGCCTGTTCTCTTGCGTCCCGGTTTTCAGGCCTCTGCAGGGAACTGGCCCGGATCGGTATAAAGTTCCTGCAGGGCAATCTTGCCACCTTTGAACGTGAAGATATCGCACATCTTCAACTGAGCCTCCCCGCCTGGAAGCGTCGCATTCAAAGTAAAGACATGCACAACCCGATTGTCTTCGGCAATGTAACGCGAGTCGCTCACAGTGCCGCAAAAACCAACAAGATGGGCAACATATTCATCTGGATTGTCGAAATTCATCAGCGGGCTTTTGAAGGCAAAATCGTCTGTCAGTAAAGGTCTGATCATCGACGCATCCTGCGCTGTCGCGCCTGCATAAAAACGATCCAGCGCTACCTGTTGTTCAGGGGTCATGGCATATTCCTCAAAATAGATTCGCTATAAAGCGAATATTTAACTATTTAGCGAAATAAATCAATCTCCGTCTAAAAACTTCTGCCCTTTCGCACTGACACGAGTTTGAAGCGGTCGCAGAGCCTTTGGGTAAATTCGGCAAAGCATTGAAATCAATAACTAAAAAACTGCCTTAGTCAGTCATCTCTCAACAGATTTACCCCAAAGCTCATCAAAAGCCGGACGAACTGAGTGCGGGTGCCGCATTGCGTCTTGGCGAGGATCGACTTGACCTGTCCGTTGATCGTCGGCACTGCACGTCCGTTCGCCTCTGCGATTTCCGAATTGGTAAGACCGTGTGCGAGCGCCGGTATCAGCGCGGTTTCTGCTTGCGTCAGGCCGAATGCCTGTTGCAGGGCAGCCGGGTTGATGGAAATGGGCAAGCTGGTGTCGATGCTGTAAAGGACAAATCCTGCGAAGATACCGGAGCCGATTTCATCTGCCTGGTTAAGGTGCTGCAATTCAACGCTGAGAAAGCCGCCATCTTCCTTCGAAATCACTTCTTTTCGCGGTCGGGCTCCGAACTTGCCGTGATTTCGAACATCGGATTTCAGTTCGTGAAACCGTTTTTCGTCTTCGGCATTTTTGAAACGAAGCACACCGTTCGGTGCGACTTCAAGGACGCCACATTCTTCCCGCTGCCTGCGAAATTCGCGGTTTTCCTGAACAATTCGGCCATGCCGGTCCAGAACAGATATTCCGACAACCAATTTGTCCATCGACCCAAGAACATCCAGACGTT
>NZ_JAILWL010000191.1 GCF_025698965.1 Roseibium sp. | reverse complement strand
CTGTCTCCGGGCATGGTGTTGTTTGTAAAATCAATTGAGTGGGCACAGGAAAACGGTATCCGGAATTTTAGTCTGGGCGCGGGATTGCAGGGATACAAGCATCGCTTTGGCGGTGTGCTGCAGGATGCCCGGAAACTCTGGGTGCCGACAAATCTTGGCGGCAGAACCTATGTGACGGCACTTCACGCAAAGCAACTTGCGGAAAGCATGTTGGAACGAAGTTCCACCAAAGCCTAGATTTGTCTGTTACCCCTTCAGATCTCAGCCGGCCGCTCGCACCAAACTTTGTACCGGGCCTCGATCAGAATGAGCCAATTTAAACGGTCAGAGCTCTGAACCGACAACACTGTCGAAGTGATGCCTGAACTCCGTTCAAAGATCTGAATTGCAAGCTTCTGGAAACAAGTTGGCAATGACATTCTAAGATCGACGCAAAGATTGAAAAGTAAAAGGTCAAACTATTCAAATTTATTCATTTCTAGAATTTCAGATCTGACTAAAGCCTGAAATATAAACCAGATGCTTAATAGCATAATCCAATTATGTGATTTTCATCACAAGTGAAAATCTTAGTTTTTATTAAAATGTCATCATTCTGCAGTCGTTGCGGAGTTTTGCGATCATTAATTACTTACTTATGCCCAACATTGAGAGGCACTCATAGTCACATCAAGACAGTTACACAGAAAGCAAAGATATTTTGAAAAGGATCACATAGAATGCGACTCCTCAAAGATACAAGAATTTTGCCGCTTTTATTCCTCTCCGTATCGCTGGCTTCCTGTCAGGAGTTCAATCAATTTCAACATTTTGAAGACCCGCGACTGAAATCCAATGGGCAACTGCTCGATGGAAATTTCGCCGCGGTCGTCAATGGTTGTCACATCTATATTAATAGACGAAGTAAAGTTATCACGTTCACAAATACTCAACTCAGCAACAATGACGAAGAGGGAACCAGAAAAAGCATTAAAGTTTCAAGGTCGGGAAATTTTTACAATTTTAACAACAATGATGACTTGGTTTTGACGCTGGATGCATCAAGGGAATGGAGGCGAATTCTAGGGCGCGACGCGACGTGGACAGTTAGTCTGAAGACATGTCAAAAGAAACATGAAGACGGATTGGGCAGTAACACCGTCACAGCATCAAACGAGACCACTTCAGTGGGTGGAACTGATGACGACACCAAGAACGGTCCGAAGCATGGGCATAAGGGCGGACCTAAAGGTGGACCCAAGGGCGGCCCAAAAGGTGGACCCAAACCCGGACATAAAGTGTGACCCGAAAAGAGAACGCGAAAAAAAGACGTGATAGGGGAAACAACTTGATTGGTGGACTTTAGATGTTGAGGGCGAAAACTGACTTGATGGCATTGCCAACGCCTTTTGGCAGTGCCGTCAGTTTAGAGCTCTTCCCAATTGGATTGGTTCATTCTGTTCGGTGGCTGATACGGCAATTTGCTCAGAGGCGCGTGACGTTCACAGCAGTGCACCGGACAAAACCAAGACCGTGAGGTGTCCGCCAGACACATGCCTGAAGTGCTCTACGGGATTTACCTCGAAAATGCGGCCAGCACGCTCTTCGTTATTTCTATTGACCATGAGCCAAAGCCGCATGGGCAGAATGAACCGATCTAATCGGGATGAATTATACTGACTGAACATGTCCGAATTGGCGACGGCGTCGATCCAGTTAGCTGGCTGAAACCCGCAGTCAGGCGACGATGTCGTTCTAATTGTAGGCGGACGAGAATCATCAAACGAGCTGCGCTTGTCGAGTGCGCAGCAGGTACGTCATCCGGCCCGCGGCGGACGAAACAGATATATGACCAGCCAGATCGGAACCACGATAAATGCGCCCAGTATCATGTTCGGGATAGCCCAGTCGCGAAACTCAAGCATGTAGATCCAGAGCTGGAGAGGGCTCATGCCAACCGAGCCGAGGATGTCTTCTGCCGTCACGTTCATGAACGAAAGTGCCGCCCCGACAAGCAGGGAAATCACTGCGATCTTGAATAGGGTCGACAGGAACGGGAACACGACGCGCAAGTTCTTTCTATGCTTGTTGCAGACACCCGCTTTAGACAATAGTTGTAAGGTCTGAAAACGGTGCCTCAATTCTTTGCTTTAAGAATTTAAAAACCATAAACAACGTTGCAGAAATTGGTTGAAGACTTGCCGGACTTGATCCACGAGCACCGAATGAGTCCAAAAAAATCGATTTAATGACCAAACTTCCATATTTTTTGCTGCAATGCGGCAAAGATGGTCTTGACCGCGATAAGACAAGCGGCGAATGTGCGCCACACGCATTTTGCGGTCTTAACTGGGAGTGAAAAATGAACAAAATATACCCGGACGCAAAGGCTGCCCTGGACGGGTTGACCTTTGACGGCATGACAGTGATGGCCGGCGGGTTCGGTCTTTGTGGCATTCCGGAAAACCTGATTGTAGCGCTCCGGGACTCCGGCGCTAAAGACATCACCGCAATCTCCAACAATGCGGGCGTTGATGACTTTGGCCTCGGCCTTTTGTTGCAGACACGCCAGATCAAGAAAATGGTTTCGTCCTATGTGGGTGAAAACGCCACGTTTGAAAAGCAGTACCTAAACGGTGAATTGGAGCTGGAATTCAATCCGCAAGGCACGCTGGCCGAACGAATTCGTGCAGGTGGTGCCGGTATCCCGGGCTTCTATACCAAGACAGGCGTTGGAACGCTGATTGCCGAAGGCAAGGAGCATAAGGACTTCAACGGTGAAACCTACATCATGGAAACCGGCCTTGTCGCCGACGTTTCCCTGGTCAAGGCATGGAAGGCCGACAAGGAAGGCAACCTCATCTACCGCAAGACCGCACGGAACTTCAATCCGATGATGGCGACCGCCGGCAAGGTTTGCGTGGTGGAAGTGGAAGAGTTGGTTGAAGTCGGCGAGCTTGATCCGGACAACATTCACACTGCCGGAATTTTTGTCGACCGCATCATTATCGGCGACCACGAAAAACGTATCGAAAAGCGCACAACGCGCGCAGCCTAAGGAGGAAACATCATGGCTTGGACACGTGATGATATGGCAAAGCGCGCTGCGCAAGAGCTGGAAGATGGATTCTACGTAAATCTCGGCATCGGTATTCCGACGCTGGTTTCAAACTACATTCCGGAAGGTGTTCATGTGACCCTCCAGTCGGAAAACGGTATGCTCGGCATGGGCCCGTTTCCGACCGATGAGGAAGTTGACGCAGATCTGATCAATGCTGGCAAGCAGACCATTACAGAATTGCCTCAGACGAGCTATTTTTCGTCTGCCGACAGTTTCGGTATGATCCGCGGTGGCCACATCGATCTGTCGATCCTCGGTGCAATGGAAGTCGCGGAAACCGGCGACCTGGCCAATTGGATGATCCCGGGCAAGATGGTCAAGGGCATGGGCGGTGCCATGGATCTGGTTGCAGGCGTCAAGCGCGTCGTGGTGATCATGGACCACACTTCCAAGGCAGGTGACCCGAAGCTGCTGAAAGAATGTTCACTGCCTTTGACCGGTGTGAAATGTGTTGATCGCATCATCACCAACTTCGGCGTTTTCGACGTCGCAGAAGGTGGACTGAAGGTAGTCGAACTCGCACCTGACGTCACATTGGATGAAGTTAAGGAAAAGACACAGGCGACGGTACTTTGATGTCATGAGGACCCGCTCACGCGGACACCGGACAACTTTCAAGAGAGGCGCCGGCAAAGCCAGCCGGCGCCTTTTTTTGTAGCCCTGTTTTTATCGTCGAATTCGTTATTCGGCAGCCGCGTTTTCGCGCCGTTCCGCGATCGGTTTGATGGCGGGGAAGTCCTGATCCGTCAGGGTTTCCTTTGAGAGCAGCAGCTCAGCGCCTTCATCGAGTTCGCTGCGATGGCCACCCAAAAGTTCCTTGGCACGGGTAAAGGCAGCCTCAACGCGGGATTTGATCGACAGATCGATTTCTCGCTGGGTTTCCGGCGACACTTCGGCAACGTCGCCCGCCGGCTGGCCCAGAAAATTCTGCCTTTGGGTTGAATAGGCACGGTTGCCAAGATCCGTGTCCATGCCGTAGCGCATGACCATGTCGCGGGCAACTTCCGTCACCTTTTGCAGGTCGTCCGACGCGCCGGTCGAGATTTCACCAAAGATGATCTCTTCGGCGGCGCGGCCCCCCATCAGGACCGCCATCCGGTTTTCAAGATCCTGTGTGGATAGCAGGAACCTGTCCTCGGTCGGTCGCTGCATGGTGTATCCGAGCGCACCGATGCCTCGCGGAATAATGGAAATCTTGTGAACCGGGTCACAGCCTTCCAGATTGGCCGCAACAAGGGCATGTCCCATTTCGTGGAAAGCCACGGTCCGACGTTCCTTCTCCGACAGGATCCTGCTGCGTTTCTCAAGGCCCGCGACAACACGTTCCACCGCCTCGTTGAAGTCCTGCAGAGTTACCGCATCGGCATTGCGACGTGTCGCCAGCAGAGCGGCTTCATTGACCAGAGTCGCCAGGTCCGCGCCGGAGAAACCAGCGGTCAGCTGAGCGATCTGCTCGAGATCCGTCGACGGGTCGAGCTTGATCTTTTTCACATGGACTTCGAGGATCGCAAGTCTGCCGGACTTGTCCGGTTTGTCGACAAGCACCTGGCGGTCGAAACGACCTGCACGCAGCAGGGCAGGGTCGAGGATTTCTGGCCTGTTGGTCGCACCCAGCAAAATGATACCGCTCGAAGGATCAAAACCATCCAACTCGGTCAAAAGCTGGTTGAGCGTCTGTTCCTTTTCATCATTTGTGCCCATCGGGCCGCTGGAACGTGCACGGCCAAGCGCGTCGAGCTCATCAATGAAGATGATCGCCGGTGCCGATTTGCGAGCCTGATCGAAGAGGTCCCTCACACGGGCAGCACCGACGCCGACAAACATTTCGACAAATTCGGAGCCGGAAATGGAAAAGAACGGTACCTCTGCTTCACCTGCAACAGCACGGGCGAGCAACGTCTTGCCGGTACCCGGTGGTCCGACGAGCAGAATGCCCTTCGGAACATGGGCACCAAGCCGCCCATAGGACTTCGGGTCTTTCAGGAAGTCGACGACTTCCTTGAGTTCGCGCTTGGCCTCGTCAACGCCGGCGACGTCTTTAAAACGGACATCGACATCGGTTTCGACATAGACCTTGGCCTTGGACTTGCCGACGGTCATCATGCCGCCAATGCCCTGTTTTTCGGCAAACCGGCGGATGATGAACATCCAGAGACCGAAGAACAACAGAACCGGAAGCACCCAGGACAAAATATCTTTGAGGAATGTGCTCTGGACGATCCCTTCAAACTTCACATCGTATTTGGTGAGTTCCTCGGCCAGAGGAATTTCAACACGCGTGGTAACGAAATACTGTCTGCCGTCCTTCAGAGGTTCCTTGAATTTGCCCTGGATCGTGTTTTCCTTGACCTCAATGGACTCGATTTTCTTGTCCTTGAGATAGGTCTCGAACTGGCTGTAGGGAATTGGCTCGACATTCTTGTATGTCGTCCACCAGCTCTGGAACATCAGCACCAGCATCATCGCGATGAAGGCGTACCAAAGGTTGATCTGGTGTTTCTTGTCCATGGAAAATCGGTCCCGGCAATGGATCTGACAATGCCGCCATTGGGACGATTTAACATCACACTGTCAAGCTGTTGCTGCGATTAAGCTGCAGACATGGATTGCCGCTTGGATTGTTTTGTGCGGAAGGACGACGCGCTTGATCTGGCGAGATAAATGACCGGGATAAGACCGACCAGAACGATAGCGAGAGAAGGCAGGGCCGCCTCTTCGAATGCCTCGCGCGAGGCTGCTTCGAACACCGTGGTTGCAAGGGTCTCGAAATTGAAGGGCCGTAGAAGAATGGTCGCTGGAAGTTCTTTCATGCAGTCGACAAAGCTGAGCAGCGCAGCCGAAAGGAGAACCGGCTTCAGAATGGGCAAGTGGATTTGCGTCAGCGTCTGACCGGTGTCGCGACCAAGGGTGCGGGCGGCCATGTCGAAATGCGGCGAGATTTTTCCGAAGCCGCCTTCCACCTGGCCATAGGAAACAGCGAGAAAGCGGACAACATAGGCGTAGACCAGTCCAGTGCCGCTCCCCAGTAGCAGAAGACCGGTCTTGATACCGAACCAGGCTTCCATGCGCGCATCGAGGAAGTTGTCGAAATTTGCCAACGGGATCAGGATACCGATTGCAAGTACGGTCCCGGGGATTGCGTAGCCGATAGAGGCAAGACGCACCGCTGCTTTCAAAGGACCTCTTGAGTTGAGGCGCAGTGCATAGGCCAGTGCCACAGAAATGGCAACGGTGATCAAAGCTGCCGCCGCAGCTAAGCTGAAACTGTTCCAGATCGTTACCAGAAATCCTTCGGAGAACAGCGCCTCCAGGCGCCGGCTGGCCCGGTCAGCCAGCATCACACCGGGGAGAAAAAAGCCGAACAATATCGGGAGAAGGCAAAGAACGAGTGCAAAACCGGCACGGGTGCCCTTCAGATCAAATCGCGTTGGGGCCCGCTGCTTTGATCCGCTGCTGCTGTCGAAGCGCTGTTTTCTGCGTCCGAGCCGTTCCAGCCAGAGCAGCAGCAGCACCATTGCCAGCATCGCGAGCGCAAGCTGCGCTGCCCCGCCGAGGTTGGAACGGTTCAGCCAGACATCATAGACGGAAAATGTCAGCGTTCTGACACCGAAAAAGGTGACGGCACCAATATCGTTGAGGCATTCCATCAGCGCAAGCGAGACACCTATGGCGACTGCTGGGCGGGCAAGGGGGAGGGCGATCCTGAAGAACAGACCATAGGGCGTTGCGCCCAGAGTGCGCGAAACATCTAGTGTTGACGCCGACTGGATCAGAAAACTCGCCCGTGTCGTGAGATAGACATAAGGGTAGAGCACGACACCCATGACGAAAATGGCGCCTCCGAGGGAACGGATTTCCGGAAACCAGTATTCCCTTGAAGTTTGGAAACCGAAGATCGACCGGATCGTACTTTGCACCGGTCCCGTGTAGTCCAGAACCTCAATATAGGCGAAGGCGACGATGTAGGTCGGCACAGCCAGGGGGACCAGCAAAGCCCAGTCCATGATCTTGCGGCCTGGAAAATTGCACATTGTCACCAGCCAGGCCGTTCCCACACCTATTACCGTGGTGATGAAGCCAACGCCGAGCATCAACAGCAGTGTCGTTCTCACGGACCCCGGCAACACAGTACGCAACAACTGTCCCCAGATATCGGCCGATGGCGAGAAGGCAATGTAAATGATGGCTCCCACCGGAAGGAGAACCAACGCCGCAATCAGCAAAGCGGCGATCTGCCAGAAACGGTCGACAAAAGTGAGGGATGGAGTGCGCAGCAAGGCTGATCTTTTTTGTTCGTAATGGTTCGCAGGAAGCTCTAACGGCAATTACTTGAAAATGCAAAAAAGCGCCGTTTGGAACGGCGCTTTTCACAATTTCTCACTTCAGACCGTCTCAGGACGCCGGGCCGTCATCAAAGCCGACCGTGTCAACCAGTTCGCTGGCCGTCTTCCGGTTCTTGGCAATGTCTGCCAGGGACAGGTCGTCCGGCTTCAACTCACCCCAGCTCTGGACGCGCTCGGACACTTCCACGCCAGGCGTGACCGGATACTCGAAGTTGGTCTCCGCGTAGATTTTCTGTGCTTCCGGGGAAGACAGGAATTCGATCAGCTGGACGGCATTATCCTGGTTCGGTGCGTGTTTCGCCAGAACGACACCGGCCAGGTTGACGTGGCTGCCGCGATCTTCGGAGTTCGGGAACAGAATACGGACACTGTCTGCCCACTCCTTCTGCTCAGGCTCTTTGTCGTTGGTCTGCATCTTGCCCATGTAATAGGTGTTGCCAAGTGAGATGTCGCATTCCCCGGCAAAGATAGCCTTGACCTGAGCGCGGTCGTTGCCGGTCGGCTTGCGTGCCAGATTGTCGCGAACACCCGCAAGCCATTCCTCGGTCTTTTCAGCACCATGATGCGCAACCATCGAAGCAATCAGACCGATGGTGTAGACGTGCTGGCCCGAGCGTGTGCAGATGCGGCCTTTCCACTTCGGATCGGCAAGTTCCTCGTAAGTGATGGACTCCTGATCAACACGGTCCTTGGAGGCATAGATCACGCGTGCCCGGTTGGTCAGTCCAACCCAGTGGCCGTCAGGATCACGGAACTGCTGCGGAATATTCTCGTTGACGACATCAGAGTTCACCGGTTGGGAAATGCCGAGTTGTTTGGCTCCGTCCAGGCGACCGATATCAACTGTCAGCAAAACGTCTGCCGGAGAATTATTGCCTTCAGCAGCAATGCGCTCGCCCAGGCCCTTGCTGGCAAAGATGACGTTGGTCTTGACACCGGTCTGCGCAGTAAACGCATCCAGCAGCGGCTGAATGAGAAAAGGCTGCCGGTATGAATAGATGTTCACCTCACCGTCGGCGATCGCCGGTGCTGCGGCGAATGCTGCAGTGGTCAGAGCGAGGGCACCGGTCAGGGCGCGAAGCGTGGAACGCATTATACTCTCCAAGAGGTCGGGTTGTTTTTTCACTGCAACAGCAAGCCGCAGCGCTTGGACGGGAATATGTCTCGACAGCACTTGGAAGTCAATAAAGCTAGTAAAATCAATACTTTAGAATTATTCAAAACTAACTGGAGGATTAAACTCCACTATTTTTTGCAAAAGCGAAGAAAAAACAGGAGTTTAATCCTCGACTTTTAATACGGAAAACCCGACCGACAGCGTCCAAATTGCCAGTCACGAATGCGTCATAAAAAATGCGACCAAATGTATCAGGTCCGTATTCGAGGCCTAAAGGAGGTCGATCGTGCGATTTTGCTGTTCGATCCTATTCCGACAAAACACGCTGGGTCGGGAAGATGATCTCAACCAACGTGCCCTGATCGGGCGTGGAATCGATGTGGAAGCTTGCACGGTTGGCCTCGACTAGGGCCTTTGTCAGCGGTAGCCCAAGACCGGTACCGCCGCCCCGGCTTGCGGTATGAAGCTGGCGGAACGGTTCCAATGCAGCTGCCAGCTGTTTTGCCGTCATGCCGGTCCCCGTGTCCCGCACCCTCAGAGCAACCTCGCCATTGCTTTCAAGCGCAGTTGACAGGATTACCTGTCCACCGGACTTGTTGTATTTGATGGCATTGGACAGAAGGTTCAGCACGATCTGACGCAGGGAGCGTGGATCGGCCACAACATCGGGCACCGATTCAGGCAAGCTGGCCCGGATGATGACCCGCTCGCGGTTGGCCTGAGGTTGCATCAGGGCCACGCATTCATTGATGACATCGTTGGTGGACACAGCCGAAAAGTTCAGGTCCAGCTTACCCGCCTCGATCTTGGAAAGATCCAGAAGATCATTGATCAGGCTCATGATATGGGACCCGGACGTGCGGATGTCTTTCAGGTAGTCCTTGTAGCGGTCATTGCCAATCGGACCGAAACGCTCTTCCATCATGACTTCGGAAAATCCGATGATCGCGTTGAGCGGCGTGCGGATCTCGTGGCTGATCTTGGCCAGGAAATCCGACTTCTGAGAACTTGCATTTTCTGCCTGACGCTTGGCCTGTGTCAGCTCTTCTTCGGCGGTCTTCCACTGCGTAATATCTCTGAGGACCGCGCAGAACTTGGCGTCTTCCTTGGCGCTCGTAATCCTCCCGATTGTCATGAACAGCGGGATAAGGCCACCCGTCGGCACCTTTCCGAGAACTTCCCGTCCATCGTTCAAGATACTGGCAACACCGTTTCGTGACAGGCCATCGAGATAGTCTGCCGCCGCACGGTGGCTTTCAGGAGCAAGAAAATCAGTAAAGGGGGCACCGATCATGTCGACCCGGTTAGCGCTGAAAAGCGCCTCGGCGGACCCATTTACCTTCACGATTGTGCCATGCTGGTCCAGAACCAGCACGCCATCCGTGGCCGTTTCCAAGATGGTGTCCATTTCGGCGATCTGGCTGCGGGCATCGTCAAGCTCTGAAGTGACATCCGCACCGACTTGCGAGGGTAGGGCAACCAGGGGAGCAAGCGGGGTCTGTTTCGAGGGGCGTTCCGTGATGGAAATCATCAGACCCCAGCTGTCGTTCCAGGGGACGGAATGCATGTGCGCATCAACGGAAAGGACACCGCCATCTGCAAGGCGCAGCTTCATGGTTTCATCGACTTCACCATCCATGCCGACCGCGTCCGGCAACTCTTCGGTGTCGTCGATAAACAGAGCCTCCAGTCCACCGGCCCGTGACAGGGCGGCGATGGATTTGTAGCCGAGCATGCGCAGCAGCGCCTTGTTGGCATAAAGCACTTCCCGGTCGTGGACGATGGCGATGCCGATCGGCAACCTGTCGAGCAGGGTCGGGTCAATCGGACCGGCCTCAGGCACGTCCGGTGTCAGGTCGTCAATCGCTTCTTCTTCAGGATCGGGCGAGTCAAAATCCTCAAGATCTCCCTCAAGCCGGGCACCAAGTGCTTCGGCGATCTTTCGGAAAGCCTGCCGCTCCGGTCGCGAGAGGCTGGACGTATCGACCGGAACCACGCGAGGGCGTGCGGTTGCCAGCGGAATGACCTTACCGGTTTTCACAGGCTCAGGGTCTGCCTCGGTGGCAGCTTCAGCGTCCGGTTGATCCTCACTGGAGGTTTCCACCGCCTGGTCCTTCAGCCCAAAGGCTGCCGTTTCTTCAAAGAAATCGCGTTCGTCGGCGGATACATCGTCCTCTGCGCGCTCACTAGGAGCATCCACGTCTTTAGCAGTTTGTCCGGCAGGTGTGTTTTCACCGGAAACTTCGATCAGGTCTTCTTCTTCTGTTTCTTCATGGAGAACACCGTCATCAGATTCATCCATCTGCGTTTCGGTGTGATCGTCTTCGATGACGGTATCGTCGTCCGCTGAGGCATCTTCATCGGCAACAGGTGCAGCAACGGCTTCGTTCTGGGTTTCGTCTGCCTGCTTGGCGTTTTCTTCAAACAGGTCCAGTGACTTCAGCGTCTCGGAAGCTTTGAAGGATTTTTGCAGCGACTTTACCGCGTCTTCGATCTCAGCAGGTTTCAATTCCGCTGTTCCGGAAATACCTGTCAGCTCTTCTGTCTCTGGCGGTTCTTTGGTTTCCGGCGACAAGTCGGTTTCCGACAGTTCACCGGATTCCATGAATTCTTCAGGTTCGGCGTCGTTTGCTACGGTCGCCTGCTGATCCTGAAGGGACGCTGCAAACTCTTCAGGCAACGCG
>NZ_JAILWL010000190.1 GCF_025698965.1 Roseibium sp. | reverse complement strand
CTTTGCAAATGCAACTTATTGAAGAAGGTGAGCGGCTCCACTCGTGGCTTTTGCCTGATTGACGCGAAACTCTCTGAATTGTGTCCGCAGCTTTATTCAATTATTTGCTTGAATTGACTGGTCTTGATCGCAAGCTGCCTTACGCTCTAAGACCGGTACCAGGCTTCATTCATTCATCCCAGTTTCAGGATATTCCCTGTGTTTCAATCCTTCTTTCCGTCACCAAAGCTGTTCTTTTCTTCTGCCGCCATCTGGGCGATGGCCGCAGTGCTTGCCTGGTACGGTTTTGCCGATGATCTTGGAGAAACACTCGGTTTTGGAGTTTCGCCGGAAGGGCCGCCTCCCATCGACCTGACTTATTTCGTAACCCCGAACTTTCTTTGGTTCTATGTCTATTACGCGGTTTGTACGGGATTGTTTGGCGGATTCTGGTGGGTCTTTTCAAGAAACCACCGTTGGCATTTGTGGTCGGTCTGGGGCTCTTCCCTGATCATCTTCACCACGTATTTCTCGGTTCAGGTGTCTGTTGCCATCAACAACTGGCGGCGGCCGTTCGGGGATACGCTGCAAAACGCTCTGGAGGGCGACAAAGGTGTCGTTGCGAGCGACTTTTATACCTTGATGCTGATGTTTGCGCAGATTGCAGGCCTCTCCATGGCGCTGTTTGTGTTGAACCGGTTTTTTGTCAGCCACTACATCTTTCGCTGGCGCACTGCCATGAACGACTATTACGTCGCCAAGTGGAAGAATGTTCGTCATATCGAGGGTGCCTCGCAGCGTATCCAGGAAGACACGATGCGCTTTGCTTCGATCATGGAAGGTCTTGGGGTCTCGATGATCGACGCGGTGATGACACTGATTGCCTTCCTGCCGGTGCTTTTTGCGCTGTCGAGCTATGTCAGCACGTTGCCGATTGTCGGTGAAATTCCGGCGCCTCTCTTTACTGCAGCAATCCTCTGGTCTCTTTTCGGAACAGTTCTGCTGGCTGTCGTTGGCATCAGGCTTCCGGGACTTGAATTCCACAACCAGCGCGTTGAAGCTGCCTACCGGAAGGAACTGGTTTACGGTGAGGATCACGAACACCGCGCCCAGCCGATCACGCTTGTGGAGCTGTTTGGCAATGTCAGGAAGAACTATTTCCGCCTCTATTTCCACTACCTCTATTTCAATCTGGCACGTGGCTTTTATCTTCAGGCCGACAATATGTTCACCTATTTCATTCTCGTGCCGACCATTGTCGCTGGAACAATCACCTACGGCATCGTTCAGCAGATCCTCACGGCCTTCGGTCAAGTGTCGAATTCGTTCCAGTATCTGGTCAATTCCTGGTCGACCATCATCGAGCTTCTTTCCATCTACAAGCGTCTGAAGGGCTTCGAAGTGTCGATTGCCGAGCGTGAATCCATGTCGCCGCAAGAAGTTGCAAGAATGCTGGAGGAGCAGGAAGCGAGGCTTTAGGGCCGTTTGCCTTCCGGACATATTGTTCCAGAATTGCCGTCTGCTTCTTGCCGCCACCTCAATGTTCCGTGTTGTGAAGGCAGTAAAGAAGCTGGCGGTTTTTCTGTGCCAGTTGAACACTACCGAACTTCGAAAAACGCTTGAAGTGCAAGGCAGCCATGCGATCAAATGTTGCAAAATTGCCGTCTACGCGATTGCAATGTGCTCGACATAGCTTGATACTGCGCATTCCAACCGATTAGATCTCCACCCAATTCCATTCTCTTTTTCAGGATGGGAAGACGCCTGCGGTTCTCGCATGTCGGCCGGGTGACCTTATGCAACTCCTCTCGACCCTTCGGACCGGTGCGTCAGGGGAGTTTTGTCACTGCGCCGGCCTCGGAAACAACTCATGGCGCTCGTAGGCTCCAAACCCCATGCCGCTGGTCCATCGGCATCGACCGGCATGACCCGTCAGGCACCTCTGCTTGGAATATCGCTGAAGCTGGCCTCCACGCTCATGTTCTTCGTCATGGCGACAGCCTTGAAGATCGCAGCGGAAACCGTGCCGATCGGACAATTGGTGTTTGCCAGGAATTTTTTCGGCCTGTTTCCTGTTTTGATGATGGTCGCTTTGCGTGGAGAACTCGGGCTTGCTTTCAAAACGCAAAACCCGAGGGGACATCTGACCCGCGCAACCGTCGGACTTTCGGCGATGGTGTGTTCCTTTACCGCGCTGTTTCTTCTACCGCTGCCGGATGCCACTGCCATCGGATTCGCGACGCCGCTGGTTGTTGTCGTGCTCGCATTTTTCCTCCTTCGTGAACAGGTGCGGATCTATCGTTGGAGTGCCGTCGGTGTCGGTTTCCTCGGAATTCTTGTGGTGCTCTCACCGCATCTAGGGGAAGGGCAGATGGACAGCACTGCAACGCTTGGGGCAGTGGCAGGTGCATTGGGAGCGTGTTTTGCCGCGCTTGCCATGATCACAGTGCGAAAATTGTGTGAAACCGAGCGTACTTCAACCATCGTAACCTGGTTTGCCGGAGCATCGACCGTATTGTCGCTGATGACGTTTCCGCTTGGCTTCGTGCTGCCCGGGCATGTCTGGGTGGTTCCGGATGCGACCACCGCGGGGCTGATGCTCCTGATCGGATTGGCCGGAGGCATCGGACAAATCCTTTTGACCCAGAGCTACCGTTATGCCGATGCGTCGACCATCGCCCCCTTTGACTATGTCAACATGCTTTGGGCGATCCTGATCGGCTGGCTGGTGTTTTCCGAGATTCCCGTTCCGGAGGTGGTTATCGGGGCGCTGATCGTGATTGCCGCCGGGATCTTCGTGATCTATCGCGAGCACAGGCTTGGTCTCGACCGTACGAAAGCACGCCGGGCATCGTCACCTTCAAAAGCCTGAAGAATTTCCGGAAAATCTGAACCTCAAAAGCCTCTATTGAGGTTTGTATTCAAACGTTTCTACCGAGCTTTTCGTGCCGTCAGGAAAAACCAGTTGAACGCTGATGGACTGCGTCGATCCGGCCGGCAGTTCAATATAGGGCTTTTCTTTCAGAACCGCGTTGGGATTGTCGGGATTGCACTCCTCAAGCTCCCACATCTGGTCCAGCGCGCCACCGTTCAATCCGTAAAAAACGTAGTCTATGCCACATTTCCAGGCTTCAAGATGAGTGAAATAGATCAGCTGCTGTCCCTGCCAGTCGCGGAATGAAACCCAGCTGCCTTTCGTTACATCCAAAATCTGCTTGATCTGTTCCGGTGGCATGCCCTGGGCAGAGGCCAGGCTTGACGAGGTCAGGGGAAGGACACTCAGACCACAGACGAGGGTGGCGGATTTCAGGAATTTCATGCTGGCCTCCGGACTGATGACGATCGAATTCCGTCTGAAACTGGCTGACGCTAAAAGGCCTTGAAAGTGATGATTGACTTGGTGTCCTGAATGCCGTCGATCGGATGAACCTTTTCATTGACGAAATGGCCGATATCGGCACCATCTTCGACATAGAATTTCACAAGAAGATCATAGTCGCCACTGGTGGAATAGACTTCGGAAGCGATTTCCGCGTCAGCGATCGCGTTGGCAACCTGATAGGTCTTGCCCAGCTGGCACTTGATCATCACGAAAAACGGGGTCATGCGGCGCTCCGGAAGTTATGTCATTCAAACAATGTTCCCATGGACATCGCCTATCTCTTCTTCGCAGTCAATCGCTGATGAAGCGTCGGACCGTGGACGGGCTTGCATTCCGTGGCCTGCCTTGTTAGCAGTGCAGACATCTCATGGGGGTGCCCGGCAATCGTGGACCGGGCTGAGAGGCGAATGGCCAACTCCTTGAACCTGATCCGGCTTATACCGGCGGAGGGATTTGAGATGACGTTTGTCAGGACCTTCAAGGCTTTCCCTCCTTATCAACAAGCCGGTGCAACACCGGTGCAAATCGGAGGAGACGCATGAGTCTGTCCATTGCCGCTTCCACTCAGGCACTTTCCGCTGAAACTGTGTTCGATCTGCTATTGAGGGTTCGCCAGAAGTCTCCTCGGGTTCACGCAATAACAAATGCTGTTGCGCAGACATTTACGGCCAATGCGCTTTTGGCTCTGGGGGCTGTGCCGTCCATGACAATTTCCAGGGAAGAAGTGGCCGGTTTCGCAGCAAGCACGGATGCATTGCTGGTCAATCTCGGAACCCTGGACGATGCGCGCCGTCAAGCAATACCAGTTGCAATCGAAGCAGCGAAAAAAGCCGGCAAGCCAGTCAGCATAGATCCGGTTTTTGTGGACCGGTCTCCCTTGCGATGCGCGTTTGCACAAGAGCTCATGGCCTTCAAACCGGATCTCGTGCGCTTGAACGAACCTGAACTTGAGGCTCTCTTTCCCGAGCGCACGAAGGCCGAAGCGGCCATCGCGAACGGAGCAGTGCTCACAGTTACCGGTGTGGAAGACAAGATCGAAAGCAAGGGTGAGGACTATCGCTTGCGAAACGGCCATCCGCTGATGGCAAGAGTATCCGCGACCGGTTGTGCTGGTGGAGCTGTTGTTGCGGCGTTTGCCAGTGTCGAACCGGACACAGCCCTTGCGGCTGCCTGCGGTCTGTCTGTTTTCAACATTGCAGGCGAAATGGCGGCGGCGCAAGCCGGAGGCCCCGGCAGTCTGGTCCCGGAGCTGCTCGACGCTCTTTATTCAATGACGTCGCGCGATATCGAAACACGACTCAAGACAGCTTGAGCGCATTTGCGTATTCACGATGGAGGAACACATGACCGCAATTGCGTTGACCATTGCAGGATCAGACTCCGGCGGAGGGGCCGGAATTCAGGCCGATCTCAAATCCTTTTCGGCAAATGGTGTCTACGGTGCCAGCGTTTTGACCGCGTTGACCGCGCAAAACACACTTGGTGTGACAGCCATTCACGATGTGCCACCGGACTTCGTACGCGCGCAAATGGACGCCGTGTATTCTGATCTCAAGGTCAACGCTACCAAGATTGGAATGCTATCCAGCGTCAAGATCATCGAGGCGGTCGCAGAAGGACTGAGAGCCAGCAACACCGGCCCGGTTGTCCTGGATCCGGTGATGGTTGCGGCTTCCGGCGATCCGTTGCTGGAGGACAATGCTGTTGCAAGTCTGATCTCCGTCCTGGTGCCGCTCGCCGACGTCATCACACCAAATCTGCATGAAGCGGCGCGCATGCTTGAGACAGACGTGGCATCCAGCGACGCGGATATGCTGTCCCAGGCTGAAAATCTGTTGCGCCTCGGCTCAAGATCGGTGCTTCTGAAGGGGGGACATGGAGCCGGCAGCGACAGCGCGGACCTCTTCCTTGATGCCGTGGGGAATGTGCTCTGGCTGCGCGAAAAGCGGATCGCAACGGAAAACACCCATGGCACGGGGTGTACGCTTTCATCCGCGATTGCTGCCGGGCTCGCCAAGGGGAAAAACCTTGAAGGCGCCATAACTGCGGCTAAAGGTTATATTCAGGCTGCTATTTCGGCCGCTGATCGACTGCAGATCGGAACAGGTCACGGTCCTGTTCACCATTTCTATGACTTCTGGAGCAAATGACATGTCTGGGACGTCTTCACGTCAGGAAAAACTGATCAATCGCAGGGCACTTCTGGGCGCTACCGCGGTGGCGGGGACGGCTGTTCTTTCAGCTCCGGCAATCGCGCAGGAAAAAGCCACTATCGAGTGGAAGCTAGTGACGTCCTGGCCGAAAAATCTGCCTGGCCCCGGCGTTACTGCGCAAAGGATCGTTGACCAGGTGAGCAAGATGTCCGCTGGGCACTTCCGCATCCGGCTATATGCAGCAGGGGAGCTTGTACCGCCGCTGGAGGTTTTCGATGCGGTCGCAGCCGGTACGGCCCAGATGGCGCATACAGCCTCATTCTTCTGGCAAGGCAAGATCCCGGCATCGGTCTATTTCACCGCAATTCCCTTCGGTCTGCTGCCGCATGAGCATATCACCTGGATTGAGCAGGGAGGTGGTCAGGCACTCTGGGACGATCTTTATGTGCCATTTGGCCTGAAGCCGGTCATGGCGGGAAATACCGGTGTTCAGATGGGGGGCTGGTACAAGAAGGAAATCAGGGGTCTGGATGATTTGAAAGGCCTGAAGATCCGCATGCCGGGGCTCGGTGGCGAAGTCATGCGCCGCCTCGGCGCGACACCTGTCAGCCTGCCGCCGGGCGAGTTGTTTCAGGCGCTGCAAAGCGGCGTTCTGGATGCGACCGAGTTTCTGGGCCCCTGGTCGGATCGCGCAATGGGTTTCCAGAAAGTCGCAAAGTCCTACTATTCGCCGGGCTTTCACGAGCCCAATGGTACGGGTGAGGCGATTTTCAACCAGGTGGCTCTTGAAGGGTTGCCGGAAGAGTTGCGGACCATCGTTCTGGAAGCCTGCCGGGCGGAGAACGGACGTGCCCTGGCTGAAAGCGATTGGGAAAACGCAGGTAGCCTTCAACTTCTGCAGGAAGAGGATGGTGTCACCGTCAGGCCCTACCCGGATGACGTTCTTGCGGCCTTGCGCGAAACCGCGGCGGCGGTGCTGGCAGAAACCTCTGAGAAGAACTCTCTCAGCAAACGCATTTACGAAAGCCACAGTGCCGCCAGGGAAAGACTGGCTCCCTGGAGCGATGTCGCAATGCGGCGCTTCATGGCGGCGCGTGACGACAACGTTTGACCAAACAGTCCGTGGTGACGTCCACCGCGGACTTTTTCTGTTCAGAAACGACTTTCTTTCGTTGTTCACAACGCCCTGAATTTCCAGTTTTCTTGGATCCTTGCGGACCAATGGCGTCAAGCAAGGTGTTCAGATCACCGGGTTTCTCGCGCGTTTGAAGGCGTGGGCATAGCTAGAAAACTCGGACTTTTCCTCGGATTTGTCCTACAAAGAGCTCATGTTCCGTTGGGAAACGTGTGGCAAAGCCGCAACGATTCAGGACTAATTTACGTTATCGGAAACCTGGATTTTATTTGCCTATTTTTTAGGCAAAAGAGTGAACGTGTGTCAACTTGGTGACGGAGAGCCTTGAAACTGTAGGTTTCTCCATAGTTCAGCGTGAGCTGGTAACAGTTAATGACAAAAACATCGCGGATATTGCAGTGCAACACGAGTTTTTATCAAGCAGTTTCACTCTTTTTCAGAGTTGAAAAAGAACCCGTTCTTCGGGAAACCTATGTTCAGGTATCATGATTCCTCCTGTGGGAGGGGGACGGGAGAAAACACTATGATCAGGGCAAACAAGAAAGCCGTTCTATTCGCAACTACTGCGGTTGTACTATCCATGGTTGCGGGAGCGGCACACGCAGGTGGCTTCGCTCTAAGGGAACAAAGTTCCTATTTCCAGGGCATGTCTTTTGCAGGATATGGCACGTCGGGCGATACGATTTCCTCTATGTTCTGGAATCCGGCGTCAATGATCGGGGCGCAACAGGGGTTCACGTTTGAGGCACACAATTCTTTGGTTATTCCGCATTCGGATATCGATGGAACGTTGTCAGGTGGTTTCCTGGGGAGCTCTTCAATCGGCAGCGGCGATATCGCGTCGGATGCATGGGTGCCAGCCTCTTACGCTGCGTACAGATTGAATGATCAATGGGTGTTTGGTGTTGGGGTCAACGCACCATTCGGACTGACAACAAAACCGCGCGAAGACTGGGCAGCACAGTTTTATTCTCGCACGTCAAAAGTCTTCTCATTAAATGTAAACCCGAACATTGCGTATCAGATCAATGATATGATCACCGTCGCAGCAGGTGTTCAGGTTCAGTATATTGATGTGAGTCTGAAATCTGCAGACGCCACTTCGGCAGGTTTCGCGCGATCCAACGAAATCTCCGGCGATGACGTCGGCTTCGGTGTGACGGCAGGTGTCACGCTCAAACCTTGGGAAGGCACCGAGATTGGCGTCGGTTATCGTTCCGGTGTCTCTCACACTCTGGAGGGTGACCTCTACGCAAGTGGAGTGACCACCGGTGTCGAGCTCGGCATCATAACTCCAGACATGATCAATATTTCTGCCAAGCAGAAGATCACGGAAAAAATCCGCATTCTTGGTACTGTTGAATGGACAAACTGGAGCCGGTTGAAATCACCGCGTGCCGTCTCCGATACATCGGGTGCAACGCTTACAACCCTGCACTTCAACTACGACGATGGCTGGTTCTTCGCGCTTGGCGGTGAGTACGACTTCAACGACAAACTGACCTTCCGGGCCGGTCTTGCTTATGAAATCTCACCTATCGATGAAGAAATTCGCTCAACCCGTCTTCCGGATAACAACCGTTGGTGGCTGTCTGCCGGTGCGAGTTACGACTTCAATGAGCATCTCTCCTTTGATATCGGTTATTCGCACATCATTCCGGAATCGACCAAGATCAATATCGATTCAAGCCATCAGGACTATAACGCGGTGTTTGGCACTTACTCCGCTGATGTGGACAGTAATGTAAATATCATTTCCGCGTCGCTGCGCTACAGGTTCTGATTGAAAATCTGAACGTCGTAAAAGGCCGGGGCAATCGACCCGGCCTTTTTTGTTTCCGCAAAGTGTTCTGTTCAAAAGGCGGCGGGATAGAGGCCGCCGTCCATCAGGAGGTTCTGTCCAGTGATGTAGCCAGCGTGCCGGGAGCACAAGAAGGCGCATGCCTGGCCGAATTCCTCCGCGTTGCCGAAACGCCTTGCGGGAATTTCTGCCGATTGCGCCGCACGGATTGCCTCGATGCTCGTTCCGGATTGTTGGGCTGCCCGCTCGAAGCCGCCTTTAAGTCGATCGGTGTCCATTTTGCCGGGAAGCAGGTTGTTGATCGTGATGCCATGTGGAGCAAGCTGGCGACAGACGCCTGCGAGAAAGGCGGTAAGCCCCGCACGCGCACCGCTGGACAGATCCAGGCCTTCAATCGGCATTTTAACTGACAGGGACGTGATGTTCACGATACGGCCGAAGCCACGATCCTTCATTCCAGGGACGACTGCCTGGATCAACTCGACAGGTGTCACGAAATTCTGGATTGCTCCTTCAAGCAGAGCCTCCCGGTCAAGCTCTGAATAATCTCTGCGTGGAGGGCCACCATTGTTATTTACAAGAATGTCCGGATCGGGACAGGCCGCCAGCAAGGCGCGCTGACCTTCTTTTGTGGATACGTCCGCGGCTATGCTGGTAACGGAGACACTGTAGGACGTTTCCAGCGCGGCCTTTGTTGCTGCCAGCACGGCTTCGTTGCGGCCGTTCAAAACAATGTCGCAACCCGCCTCAGCCAGCGCTTCGGCGCAACCTTTTCCAAGCCCACGGCTGGATGCGCAGACGATCGCCTTTTTTCCCTCAAGGCCCAAGTCCATCAGAGTGTCTCCTTATGTCCGGTCGCAGATAATACAGCAGCTACGGCTACAGGCAGCTCAAGAGCTGGTTTATGAGCCGAAATAATGTCTGACAACCATAATATCCTGCAGGCTCAACCAATGTTCATTGGCACTAAAATGAGCATGGAACCGGTTCCGCGTTGGAGCGAAGGTTGTATGTCATAATATTGATACCTGAATCGCGTCTAAGGTGCTCCAATGAGAACTTGGAGAAATGCTATGTCTACCGCAGAGGCATCGCGGCATTACCGGGCATTGTTTATTTCGGATGTTCACCTTGGCACGCGCGGGTGTCAGGCCGAAATGCTGCTCGACTTTCTGAAAGACAACGACGCCGAGACGATCTACCTGGTCGGTGACATTGCGGACGGATGGCGTCTGAAGCGATCCTGGTATTGGCCGCAACTCCACAATGACGTGGTTCAGAAGATCCTCCGAAAGGGCCGCAAAGGTGCCCGTATCATCTATATTCCAGGCAATCACGACGAGTTTTTGCGCAGTTTCCTCGGGACGCATTTCGGCGGTGTCGAGGTGACCGACAGCATTGTTCACGAGGCGGCAAACGGCAAACGATACCTTGTAATCCACGGTGACCAGTTCGATGTGGTCATACGACATGCCAAATGGCTCGCGTTTTTCGGTGACAAGGCCTACGTGACGGCTCTGGGCATCAACACCTGGCTGAATATGATACGCCGACGCCTGGGGCTGACCTATTGGTCCTTGTCTGCGTGGGCCAAGCTGAAGGTGAAGAACGCCGTCAGCTTTATCGGCCGGTTTGAAGAGGCTTTGTCTGACGAAGCGCGGCGCAGGGGGGTTGATGGCGTCATCTGCGGTCATATCCACCATGCCGCCAACCACGATATGAACGGAATCCATTACATCAACACCGGCGACTGGGTGGAAAGTTGCACCGCAGTGGCAGAACATCACGATGGTACGTTTGAGGTGATCCGATGGGTGGACCAGACCCAAACGGGAGCCGTGCCGGCGAAATCCAAGGAAACTCCGGTCGCCGCATGAGTTCCATTCTGATTGTCACGGATGCCTGGCATCCTCAGATTAATGGTGTTGTCCGTTCGCTGGAACGCACCGCCGAAGCACTTGAAGCGATAGGAATTCGGATCGAATTCCTGACACCTCAGGCTTTCAGGACACTTCCCTGTCCAACCTATCCCGAAATTCGACTGTCTTTGACCCATCGCGGTGTCGTGCGCAGGATGATCGAGGACTTCGATTGCGAACATCTGCATATAGCGACCGAGGGGCCACTGGGAATGTTGGCAGCAAGCGCTGCGCGCAAGATGGGGCAGCCTTTCACGACCAGTTATCACACGCGGTTTCCCGAGTATGTTTCTGCCCGACTTCCGGTTCCGTTGTCCTGGTCCTATGGCTGGTTGCGAAGGTTTCACAATGCGGCGTGCGGCTGCATGGTTGCAACCCGGTCACTTGAACATGACTTGCGTGATCGTGGTTTTACAAACCTGATGCGTTGGTCGCGCGGTGTCGACGAACAGTTGTTCAGGCCTTATGAAGGGTCCGTTTTGCCATCCGATTTACACCGACCGGTCTTCATGTATGTCGGCCGGGTTGCAATAGAAAAGAACATAAAGGCCTTTCTCGATCTCAATCTCCCCGGATCGAAGGTCGTGGTCGGTGGTGGACCGCAGCTGGAGGCGTTGCGCCGCGAATATCCCGACACCCATTTCACGGGCTCGAAAGTGGGGGAAGACCTTGCCCGGCACTATTCCGATGCCGACGTTTTTGTATTCCCGTCGCTGACCGACACATTCGGGAATGTCATGCTGGAAGCTCTGGCCTGTGGTGTTCCCATTGCCGCATTTCCGGTGATGGGACCTATCGACGTGATCGGTGGAACGGGTGCAGGTGTTTTATCTGAAAACCTGCAGGAAGCAGCCGAAGCCGCACTTGATATTCCGCGTGATCATTGTC
>NZ_JAILWL010000019.1 GCF_025698965.1 Roseibium sp. | reverse complement strand
TGCCCGTGCGGGCATGGCCGGCGGTTTTTGACATCTGATCAAATGCTCCCTTCATCGGGCTTCCCCGCCATTGCTCTTTGGCATCACGAGCCATGCCTTCAAATCGGTCACCCCATAAAATATAGGCCAACATGGCGAGGCCAAGCGGCCAGAAAACCACGAAACCCAACACCATCAGACCGATGGTCACAGGCGTCCAGGCTGGTTTAATCATGCAACTTTTGGTCGTCGTCATCGTCCCATCCATTTAAGACATCCACAAATGTCAGGTGGGGATTGTCTTAAGCTGCTTCAAGGATTTGTGACCCAAAGATGGTGGAAATCCTTGAAACTCCAGATCGGTGACGGAAATATCAGCGAGCCGTAGAAGCTTGTATTTACTCAATAAAATTTTGCCAAACGTATATTTGCCACCGCAAACGCATGGAGCGGAGTTTTTCAGGGAATTGCATTGAAATCGGGAACGACTGAAGAAGCGGACCCACGTTCGGCGCCCGCTTCTTGAAAGTATCAGCTGACCGCTTCGGTCAAACGGCGCGCCTGTTCAATCCAGTTGTCGCGATCGATACGACCTCGAAAGTCCAGCTTGGTGTCCAAAGCCTCAATCTGCTTTTCCGTTAACGACGCGATCTGCCAGAAGTGGAAAATTCCTGCTTCATTGAGTGCCGATTGCAGTTTCGGGCCAACACCGGTGATTGCCTTGAGATCGTCAGCAGCGCCGTCAGGTTTCGCAAGCAGGATTTCTTCAAGCGACCCGGCAACTCGTTTGGTTTTTGCCGCGGGCTTCTTCGCAGAAGCCTTTGGGGCTGGTTTCACAGACGTTTTTGCCGAAGCTTTTGCGGACGACTTTGTTTGAGGTTTTGAAGCCGCTTTCGCTTGCACAGGCTTTGGACTGCCGGCCCGGTTCGAGCGGATGAAATCCATTACACGCGGCGCAATTTCTGCACGCCAGCGAGATCCGTTGAAGACGCCATAGTGACCGACATTCGGCTGCTCGTAATGCGCCTTCATATCGTCCGGCAGGTTGATGCAAAGCTCGTGCGCCGCACGGGTTTGGCCGCGACCGGTAATATCGTCCTTCTCACCTTCCACGGTCAGCAAGGCGGTCCGCGAGATCTTGCTGCAATCAACAACGCTGCCGTTATGCATCATCGTGCCGTTTGGCAAGGCGTGGTCGATGAAAACGGTTTCGACCGTCTGCAGATAGAATTCCGCCGTCAGGTCCATGACCGCGAGATATTCGTCATAGAATTCGCGGTGCTTTTCAGCGCTGTCACCATCGCCTTCCACAAGATGCTGGAAAAAGTCCCGATGCGCCGTCAGGTGGCGGTCAAGGTTCATGCCCATGAAGCCGGAAAGCTGCAGGAAACCTGGGTAAACGTCGCGCATGAAACCGGGATGCGGGAAAGGCACCTTCATGACGACATTGTTCTTAAACCACTCGATGCCTTTCGAAACCGCAAGGTCATTCACCGCAGTTGGCGCAACCCGCGTGTCGATCGGTCCGCCCATCAACGTCATCGTCGCCGGAACGTAGGGATCTTCTCGCCCTTCCATGACTGCCACGGCCGCAAGAACCGGCACGGACGGCTGACAGACACCAAGCACGTGGGTATCGGGACCCAGGAAATGGAGCATCGAAATGATGTAATCGATGTAGTCATCCAGGTCGAACTTGCCTTCCTGGATCGGAACCATGCGGGCATCTATCCAATCGGTGATATAGACATCCGCATCCGGCATCAGGGCTTCGACGGTGCCACGCAGCAGGGTCGCATAGTGACCCGACATCGGAGCCACGATCAGCACTTTCGGATCGTTGCGATGCGGTGTGACGCCACGCTCGAAGCGGATCAGGTCGCAAAAGGGCCGGCTCCACACGGTGTTTTCACGCACTGGAACCCGAACGCCACCGACAACCGTTTCCTTCAAACCGAATTCCGGTTTGCCGTAACGTCTTGTCGTGCGTTCCAAAACTTCACACCCGGCCGCAATCGAGCGGCCGTAACTGGTATGCGTCAGTGGGTTAAGCGGGTTCTGGAAGTAGAGCTTCGTCATATCGGCGACAGCTCTGAACGGCGCCATGGCCGCGTGATTCAGCTCGTAAAGATGATAAAAAGGCAAAAGCCTCTCCTTTGTTTACGAAACCGCTGCCTTCCCCTTTGGCGACGTGTTTTTACGCACTTTGCGGCTCGCTTGTTTTTACATCACCTATTGCATCGCAACAGAATAGCTAGGCCAGCGACTGCCTGCAATACTGCTAATTGTTATGCGTTAACGGGCTTAACCTCTCGCTTATTTGGAGAATCTCGTTTTGGCATCGAAATTCTGTGCGACGCACAAAACCAGATAGGGTATTTAAATCAACTTGGTAGAAGAATTCACGGGAACGTGTGGACTGACTCAGGCCGCGAGATCGGCAACGACGGCATCGAGAACAAAAAAGCCTTCTCGTGTCGCGCGAACGCGGTTTTCCCCGATTTCTTCCACCATTCCGTGCTCCAGAAGCGACTTCAGGCGCTTCGGATCGAGGGATCTGTGGGCAAATCGCTCGTAACGGGCCAAATCAATGCCTTCATTCAGGCGCAAGCCCATCAGCAGAAATTCGTCGCCCTGTTCTTCTTCGCTGAGGCCCATGTTCTCGACCAGCGCGTGTCCAGTGCGCTCGACATTTTCCAGCCAGGTTTCCGGATGGCGTTCGTTCGAAGTCGCCAGGCGGTTGACGCCGACCGTGAGCCGGCCATGCGCGCCCGGGCCGACGCCGACATAGTCGCCATAGCGCCAGTACACCAGGTTGTGCCGGCATTCAGCACCCGGTTTGGCATGATTGGAAACCTCGTAAGCAGGCATCCCGGCCGATGCAGTCACGTCCTGGGTCAATTCATAGAATTCAGCACCGAGTTCAGGATCGGGCATCTTCAGCTTGCCTGTGTGATAGAGCCTGTAAAAGGGTGTACCTTCTTCGATCGTCAGTTGGTAAAGAGACAGATGGTCGGCAGCCAGCGCGATGGCCTGGTTGAGTTCCTCCGCCCATCCGTCAAGTGTTTGTTCAGGGCGCGCATAAATCAGGTCGAAGGACAGGCGCGGAAAGGTTTCCCGCGCGATTTCAATGGCATTTCGCGCCGTTTGCGCATCATGTAGTCTGCCCAGAAGCTTCAATTCCGTGTCGATCAGAGACTGCACGCCGAGTGAGACACGGTTCACGCCCGCTGCCCGGTAGCCTTTGAAGCGTTCCGCTTCCACGGAAGACGGATTGGCTTCCATGGAGATTTCGGCATCCGTATCCATCGACCATCGATTGGAAATCGCATTCAGGATCCTGTCGACGGTCTCCGGTGCCATCAATGACGGCGTTCCACCTCCGAGAAACACGGACTGAACCGTCTTTCCGCCCGTCAACTCGGCAAAATGGGTCAACTCCCGTTCAAATGCCGCTGCAAACCGGTCCTGATCGACCGGTTGATGACGGACATGGGAATTGAAATCGCAATACGGGCACTTGGCCGCGCAAAACGGCCAGTGAACATAGATTCCGAAACCACCATCCTTTGCCGATTGCGACGTCACGACCGTCAGTCTCCCAAACAACCACTGGCAAATTTCTGGAACGCACGGGCCCGGTGGGACAGTGCCGGAGTTTCCCTGGACCAGCCGTGTTTTTCTTCCGAAGTCATCTCGCCGAAAGTCTGAGCACGACCGTCCGGCTGGAAGATCGGGTCGTACCCGAAGCCCTGTGTCCCGCGAGGAGGCCAAACGATGTCGCCTTCGACCTCACCGCGGAAAAACTCCCGATGACCGTCCGGCCAGGCAAGGCAAAGAACCGCAACGAAAGAGCCCCGCCGCTCTTCAGGCGTTGTGGCACCAAGCGATTGCAGTTTTTCCTCAATGGTACGCATGGCCATGGCAAAGTCTTTTTCAGGTCCTGCCCAGCGCGCCGAATAGATGCCCGGGTCACCGCCCAGCGCAGCGACGCAGAAGCCACTGTCATCAGCAAGCGCCGGTAGACCCGACGCCGTTGCAGCCGCCTCGGCCTTGATCGCGGCATTTGCCTCGAAAGTCAGCCCTGTTTCCTCAGGCTCGGGCAAGTCGAGCTCACCGGCCGATACCACCTCAAACCCGTAGGGTTGAAGCAGTTCGTTGATTTCGCGGATCTTACCCTTGTTGTGGCTTGCCACGACAAGTTTGCCGGGTTCCAGCTTCCGGTGGCTCATGACTGAAAGTCCTTAAAGAATCGCCATTTTCTGAAGATCTACCAACCGGCCGATCCCTGCTTTCGCCAATCCGAGAAGTTGCGCGAATTCCGCTTCGGAGAAAGGCGCACCTTCCGCGGTGCCCTGGATTTCGACAATCCCGCCGGAACCGGTCAGAACAAAATTCGCGTCGGTTTCAGCAGTGCTGTCCTCGGCGTAGTCCAGATCGAGGACCGGCGCGCCTTCGTAGATACCGCAGGAAATTGCGGCGATGTGATCCTTCAGCACTTCACCGGAGACCATGTCGCGGGACTTCATCCACTCGACGCAGTCGCGCAGCGCGACCCAGGCACCGGTGATCGCAGCCGTGCGCGTACCGCCATCAGCCTGAATGACGTCGCAGTCGACGGTGATCTGAGCTTCGCCAAGTGCTTCCAGGTCGACGACAGCCCGCAGGGAACGTCCGATCAGGCGCTGGATTTCCTGTGTCCGGCCAGATTGCTTGCCGGCGCTGGCTTCACGGCGCATCCGGTCTCCGGTCGCACGTGGCAGCATGCCGTATTCTGCCGTCACCCAGCCGCGGTTCTGACCGCGCAACCACGGTGGAACCCGTTCTTCCAGGCTGGCGGTGCATAAAACATGCGTATCTCCGAACTTGACGAGGCAAGAACCTTCCGCATGTTTGGAAACGCCGCGCTCCAGAGTGACTGCACGGAGTTCGTCGGCTGCGCGTTTAGACGGACGCATGAAAATCCCTTTCGGCTTACGCTTAATAGAAACGGCTGTTTCCCTTCATTGCTGAAGGCCTTGTAGACCCCAACTTCATGCGTCGTAAAGAGCTAGAAGTCATCTTGTTCGCATTGGACCTTTCGACAGCCTGAAACCGTGTGATCGAACCCGGGAAAACGGCCAACCGACCGGCAGGTTCGAAACAAGGAATGCTGTCCCTTCACGTCGGCACCATTTTGCGCCTATATCTTGGGTATGGACGTATCTCGCCGCGAACCGGCGACTGACGGAGAACATGCCTTGAGCCTCAGCGACCTCGACAAGAGATCCCGCGAAATCTTCCGCTCTATCGTGGAGAGCTATCTGGAAACCGGCGAACCGGTCGGGTCCCGCAATGTGTCCCGGAACCTTGCCATGTCGTTGTCGCCGGCCTCCGTGCGCAATGTCATGTCGGACCTTGAGCATTTGGGACTTTTGCACTCCCCACATACAAGTGCCGGCCGCCTGCCAACAGAAATCGGCCTGCGCTTCTTTGTCGATGCACTTCTGGAAGTCGGCGATCTCACACAGGACGAACGCCAGCATATCGATGTGCAGGTCAAGGCGTCGCAGCAGGCGAATTCCAGCGAACAGGTTCTCACCGAGGCCAGCCAGATGCTGTCCGGACTCTCGATGGGTGCAGGTGTTGTCCTGACCCATAAAACCGACATGCGCCTGAAACACATCGAATTTGTTCGCATCGAACCTCAAAAAGCGCTTGTCATCCTGGTCAGCGAAGATGGCTCCGTTGAAAACCGTGTCATCGATCTACCTGCCGATTTGCCTTCATCCGCGCTCGTGGAAGCAACCAACTATCTCAATGCGCAAATTCAGGGACGGACAATTTCAAATATCCGCACCGAACTGGAGCGGGTCCGCGATGCCGATCAGGCAGAGCTCGACCAGCTCAGCCAAAAGGTCATCAGCGCGGGTCTGGCTGTCTGGGGTGGTGAGAATTCCGGAGATCCCGACACTCTGATCGTCCGAGGCCGCTCCAATCTTCTGACCGATCTGGATGCCGCCGAAGATCTTGAACGTATCCGGCTTCTCTTTGACGATCTGGAAAACAAGAAAGACCTCATCCAATTGCTTGGTCTTGCCGAACAGGGCGACGGTGTGCGCATCTTCATCGGCTCGGAAAACAACCTCTTTTCCTTGTCCGGTTCATCGCTCGTGGTTTCTCCCTACCGGGACAGCAATCAGCGTATCGTGGGAGTACTGGGCGTGATCGGGCCGACCCGTCTGAACTATGCACGCGTCATTCCAATGGTGGATTACACCGCACGCCTGGTCAGCAAGATACTGGGCTAGTCACCGTCGCCAATCGGCCAATTTCCGGTTTTGTACCGGCCAGATTCAATATTCGCAGGACTTACCATGCTCTCTCCAGCCGAACTTGAACGTTATGCCCGTCACATCGTCATGCGGGAAATCGGTGGGGCTGGGCAGCAAAAGCTGAAAAATGCCCGTGTTCTGGTGATCGGCGCCGGCGGCCTTGGCGCTCCCGTCCTTCAATACCTTGCGGCCGCAGGTGTCGGCACGCTCGGTATCGTCGATGACGACACGGTGTCACTGTCCAACCTGCAGCGTCAGGTCATTCACGACACGGATCAGCTCAGCGAACCGAAGGTTGCCAGCGCCGCGGAAGCCATTGCCAGACTGAACCCGAATGTCGGTGTCGAACCACACCTGACGCGCCTTGCCGGGCACAATGCCCTGGCATTGGTCTCCGACTATGACCTCGTTGTGGACGGGTCGGACAATTTCGATACGCGCTATCTGGCATCGGATGCCTGTTTTTTCGCAAAGAAACCGCTGGTGACTGCTGCTGTCGGCCAGTTTGACGGATCGATCACCACATTGCGGCCCTTCGAGACAGGAGAAGACGGTACGTTAAATCCGACCTACCGTTGTCTGTTCCCGAAGAAACCGCGCGAAGGCCTGTTGCCGACCTGTGCGGAAGCCGGTGTTCTGGGTGCCCTGACCGGGATCATCGGTGCGATGCAGGCAATGGAAGTGATCAAGGAGATCACCGGTCTTGGGGAAGGGCTTGTCGGCAGAATGATGATGTTTGACGCCCGCAGCTTCCGCATGGAAACGATCCGCTACAGGCGATCGCCTAAAAACCCGCTGAACGGCGATCATCCGAAAAGCTGGGCGGACCTTCTGGAGGAAGCGTGAACACCGCCAAATTATGAGGGAACGTCATGGCAACCGTGAAACTGATGACCGACGCTGAAGCTGGAACCATCCCGGAGGTCAAGGCGGTGTTCGACGATATCCGCGAAACAAGGGGATCCGATTTCATAAACAATGTCTGGAGAGCCCTTGCGAATGACCCCGAGGGACTCAAACGGACCTGGGAGCAGGTAAAAGCGGTGATGGCAATGCCCGGCGCGCTTGATCCCAAGACGCGGGAAATGATCTACATTGCCGTTTCAGCCGCCAATGGTTGCGGCTATTGTGTGCATTCCCACACCGCTGCGGCGCGCGCCAAGGGCATGACCGACCAGGAACATGGTGAGCTGACGCAGATTATCGGGCTCGCTGCCATGACCAACCATCTGGTGACCTCGCTGCAAGTCCCACTCGATCCGGAATTTGAGGTGACCTGACCGGAATGCTTTTGCCGGCAACACGCTGAAGAACTCAAAACAAAAGCCCGCTCCGGCCAGGAGCGGGCTTTTTATGAATAGCAAAGTCAAATGCCTTAATTCGGCTTTTGCTCGCCTTCCGCCTGAGATGCGGCCTGCTGCGCCATGTTCTGGCGATACAGCTGGGCGAAATCGATCGGATCCAGCATCAGCGGCGGGAAACCGCCATTGCGGGTCGCTTCGGACAGAATGTTGCGCGCAAACGGGAAGATCATGCGCGGACATTCGATCATGACGAACGGATGCATGTGTTCCTTCGGCACACCGGTGAGTTTGAAAAGACCGGCGTAGACAAGCTCAACGTTGAACATGACCATGTCCGGGCGTTCGGCCTTGGCGGTCAGGGTCAAGACGACCTCAAACTGGTCTTCACCCAACTGCTGGGCGCCTACATTCACGTTAATGTCGAGTTTCGGCTGATCGCCCTGGGTCAGGGAACGCGGCGCATTCGGGTTTTCGAACGAAAGGTCCTTGATGTACTGGCCAAGGATGTTCATGCCCGGTGCAGCGGCGGTTTCCGCTTGCGGCTGTGCGCCGCCGTCATTCGTGTCGGTCATTTGTTTCATTCCGTTTCGCGGGGCTATTCTGAAATGAAGAGCTCTGAAATCCCTCCGGTTGGCCGCCGGCCCGCGTGTTCCGGACAACCGTGTTAGCGGCTGGCTACCATCTACGACCGGCGTGCACAAGAGCCACGGCCTTGCCAGAGGCGGGATTCCGATTCAAAAGGGGCCCATGGCCGATCATCCGACTTCCAATATCACGTTGCCGCACAGACGTTTGAAACTCGACACGCTGGTGCGTTTGCGCTGGCTCGCGGTCGGTGGGCAAACTGCGGCGCTTCTGGTCGTTTACGTCGGCCTCGGATATCCTCTTCCAGCCGGTCCGGCCTTTGCCATGGTGGCATTTTCCGCCTGGCTCAACATCTTCATGAAAATCCGGTGGCCTTCGGCCATGCGGCTTTCCGAACGGGCCGCCACCCTGCAGCTTGCCTATGACATTCTGCAGATGAGCGGCCTCCTGTTCCTGACCGGCGGCCTCGGTAATCCCTTTGCGTTTTTGCTGATGGCGCCGGTCATGGTCTCCGCAACCGGGCTGTCAGCACGCTATACGATCATTCTCGGTATTCTGGCGACGGCCTGCGCCAGCCTGCTGGCGGTACTGCATCTGCCACTGCCCTGGCCCGTTGGCGACGAATTCAAGCTGCCCGTCGTCTATTCTGTCGGCATCTGGATCGCGCTGGTGTCCACGCTCGGCTTCATGGCGATCTACGCGTTCCGGGTCGCAGAAGAAGCCCGGCAGCTTGCCGACGCCCTTGCAGCCACGGAACTCGTTCTTGCGCGTGAACAGCACCTGAACGCACTTGACGGTCTTGCAACCGCCGCGGCGCATGAACTCGGTACGCCGCTTGCAACCATCTATCTGGTCGCAAAGGAACTGACGGACGAATTCGAGAGCGATGACCTTCGCGGTGAAGACGTGGCCCTGATCCGGTCCCAGGCTGAACGCTGTCGCGGGATCCTGCAGCAGCTGACCAGCCTGTCCAGCGAGCAGGACCAGACGTATCAGCGCATGCCGGTCTCCCAATTGCTGGAAGACGTAATCGATCCGCATCGCGGCATGGGCGTTGCAATTCATACCGCGCGCGAAGGCGACGGATCGGAACCTGTTGGCACACGCAATGCCGCCATCCGCTACGGCCTTGGCAATCTGCTTGAAAACGCCGTCGATTTCGCCAAATCAAGGGTTGACGTATCTGCCAGATGGGATGAAACGACCTTGTCAATTTCAATCAAGGATGATGGTCCCGGCTTCTCGGTCGACATCATGGGTAAGATCGGCGACCCCTATGTATCCGTTCGTGGCGGTAAATCGCCACAGGACGGCACCGGAGGCGGTCTTGGCCTTGGTATTTTCATTGCCAAAACCCTGCTGGAACGTACAGGAGCCAAGGTCTTTCTCGATAACCAGGCACCTCCGCAAAGCGGGGCACATATCCGTGTCAGCTGGCCCCGCGAAGTGTTCGAACGCGGCGCCGGAGTGGACGAAACATCTTTTTCGCCCCATAACGGCATTAAATAATGGAAATAGCAGGCTCTAACCCAAAAGGGGAGCTTCGCCTGCGCAACAAGAGTCAATATAACGGTAAGACGAAATGACGGACCAGATGACTTCCTTGAATGGGACGGAAGATATGAGCCTCCTTATCGTCGACGACGATAAGCCGTTCCAGCAGCGCCTTGCGCGCGCCATGGAAAAACGCGGCTTCGATACCGAAACGGCCGACGGCGTGCAGGATGCAGCCGCAAAGATCGCTGTTAAAGCGCCGGCATTCGCAATCGTGGATATGCGTCTTGAAGATGGTAATGGATTGGACGTGATCGAAAAGATCCGCCAGAGGCGCCCAGACTCCCGAGCCATTGTCCTGACAGGTTACGGTAACATCGCAACGGCCGTTACAGCCGTGAAGCTTGGCGCAATCGACTACCTCGCCAAACCGGCAGATCCGGACGACATTGCCGCTGCGCTGGCCCGCAAACCGGAAGACAAGGCTCAACCACCTGAAAACCCGATGTCGGCCGACCGTGTCCGGTGGGAACATATTCAGCGGGTCTATGAGCTTTGCGACCGCAACGTGTCGGAAACAGCACGCCGCCTGAACATGCACCGGCGCACGCTGCAACGGATCCTGGCAAAGCGTGCCCCTCGCTGATAGCAGCTTTTTGACCAGATTGCGGGGTTGCCCTTTCCACGCCACTTTGCCTAAGTAACCCCAATTGGTGGTTAACCCTTGCGCTCTCATGGAGATCGTTCATGCGGCTTGTTGCTGCTCATGCCCGTCACACATCCGCTCTGAAAACCGGCCTTCTGGCCGCTTGCAGTCTTGTTTTTCTGTCTTCGGGTCTGAGTGTCGATGCATTCGCCCAGTCGGCGCCTGAAACCCTGCGCATCAATGTGGAACCACCGGAACCCGGTATCCGCTCGATTGCGGTCAATAAAAAATACCGGCCAATCATCAGCCGGGACGACAAAGGTGTCGTCATTGACACAATAGGAAGCGACAGCAAGCGACCATCCTGCGACGTAAAACTGGAAGTCACGCTGGAAAACAGCCGGGTACTTCACAGAGACGCGAATATTTGCAGCGGCAGCGCTTTGGTGGTTGACGTTACGAGCGACGGCAAACCGGGTGCCACAGCACGTGTTGTGGGATCGGACTCCGGGATTGCAGCGGGACCCGTCGGTGGCACGCCCACACAAACGTCGAGCGCACCGTCAACCTCTCCCGCTACTCAGAGCCCAGCTGCTACAGATGGCAACGACGACACGCAGGACGGCTCCAAACTTGCAGAAGTCGACGCGACCTCCGCAACCGGTGGTCTGAAGCCGCTTGAGCAGGTGGATACCCCTATTTCCACGCCCGGACAAACCGGCAGCGAAACGCCGGCAGTCTCAGGCGATCTGGAAACCATTGTCCGGGACAGCATCTCGGGCGGCGGAACCGCAAATTCACAACCTGTACTCGTTTCACCGGCAGAGACCCGTCAATGGTTTGCCGAACCGGGCAGCCAGCCGGGCTCGCCATCCGTTTTGCAGCACACTCTGCCGCAAACCGACAATCGGGATTTCCGCGCGGACTGCAGCACTCAATCCGGATTTGCCAAGATCACCTTCCAGCAAGCTCCAGCCGGTCTTCTGGAAGGCATGCCGCAAGCCGTGCGCATCAATGCCGGTGACTTCACTGCAAGCTACAATGCGTTCGGGTCCTCGAACGCAAACGAAGCCGGCGTTTCCCTGCCGGAAGTCAACATCGAGATGACTGATCCGCTTTGGGAAGCAATGATCCGGCAATCGGAACTGTCCATTTCCGTGGAAGGCATGCCCGCCTATCCGGTTTCGCTCAAAGGCAGCGCTAACCCGGTACGCCTGTTCGTTGCAACCTGCGCTCTGCCACAGCAGATTATCGCCGATGGTGCGCAGACCGAAGAACCCGGTTCCGACCTGTCCTGTACAGAACTCGGCCGTGTGCGCTCGGTCGAAGCGGTTCGGCCCGGCCAGATTGTGTTTCGCAATGCCAGCCGACAGCCGGTGGAAGTTCATTGGGTCGACTACCGGGGTGGCGAGCGTCCTTATGCGCGCCTCGAACCGGGACAGATACTCGAGCAGCAAACCTATGTTTCCCATGCCTGGACAGTTCGCGGAGCGAGCGGTGAGTGTCGCGGAATTTACGTCACTCGCACGCCCTACCGCGAAGTTGTCATCAACGGACCGGCCAATTTCGGAACTGGCGCCGGAGGCTTCGGTAACGCCAATCCAGGCGGCTTCGGGTCCAATGGAGCCGGTGGATTCGGAAACAGCGGAACAGGTGGTTTTGGTGGTCAGCAAGGCGGTTTTCAGAACGATCCGTTCAACAGCAACAACAACCTGCCGGCGGGGCCTGTTCCTCCCGGAAATGTCGGCGGTGCCAATCAACAACCTACTTTTCAGCAACAGCAAACTGCCCGTACCAACGTTGCCGACTATCTTTGTACAGCCGGAATCGATCTGAATGTTGTGTTTTCGCCCGATGGCCAGTCTGCCACAGTCGCGGAAATGGGCTATGGTGCGGTCACACTGCAGCGCCAGGGCAGCGCAAACAGCTTCTATTTCGAATCACAGGGGCATGTCTTGAAAGGCCAGCTTCAAAACGCGACCTGGACACGTCCGGGGCTTCGTGACGTGTTTTGCGCACGCAGGTAAAAGTAACCCAGGGTTGCTAAAGCATTCACCTGCCTTTTAGTAGAATTTGCGGGTGTGGGACTCTCTTTCGTCTAACTCTGCAAATTATTCGACAGAATACCTGACCTATTAAACATTTAGTCAGGTGTTTGCATGATTTCTCTTATTAGGAAAAATTAGAGGAATCAGCCTGTTATGTCATTCGCTCGCTGGCCAATTACCTGGAAGATCAGTCTACCAATAGCAACAATCCTATTGTTCACAGTCGCGATCTGCGCAATTAGCCTGAACAGCCTTTACTCGGCAATGTTCAGTGAACGAATTGGAAAAATTGAAGAAATTTCGAACAGCGCAGTTTCGATCGCAGTTCACTATCAGGGCCTTGAGAAGGCAGGCGAACTTTCTCGCGCAGACGCTCAGGCAGCTGCCAAGGCAGCCATCGGTGCGATGAGGTTCGAAGGCAACAATTACGTTTTCGTCTACGATTATGACGGCACAAATCTGGTTCATCCCAAAGCCTCGATCGTCGGCACCAACATGATAGGCTTCAAGGACAAGAGCGGAGTTCCAATTGTCGCGGAACTGATCAGCCAGGCCAAGGCAGGTGGCGGATCCCTGCTGTACTACTGGCCGCGCGCAAACAGCGAAGTCGCAATTGAAAAATACGGCTGGGGCGCCAGTTTCACACCCTGGAACTGGATGGTCGGAACCGGTGTTTATGTTGATGACCTGGATGCATCTTATTGGAGCGCAGCAACCACGATCCTTGCGCTTGCCGCCATCGGTGCATTCTTCGCGATTGCAATTGCGGTAGTAGCGGTTCGCCAAACCGTTCGTCCGCTGCGGGCATTGACGGCCAATATGAGCACACTGGCAGACGGCAATACCAATATTTCCATCGAAGGTACTGACCGGGGTGACGAAATCGGTCAAATGGCGACCGCCATGGAAATTTTCGTCCAGAACGAAGCCGCGCGGCGCGAGCTGGAAGATCAGCAGAACACAGCACAGGAAGACCAGGCCCGCAAAGGTGCCGAAATCCAACAACTCAGCAGTGACTTCGACCAGCAGATATCGGAGATGATGAACATCATTGACAGCTCAGTGGAGAACCTGCAGGTCGCTTCCGCAGACATGACAGGCGTATCCGCACAGACCACCGAACAAAGCGGCCTTGTTTCCAGCGCCTCTTCCCAGGCAGCGCATAACGTTGAAACGGTGGCAGCAGCTGCCGAGGAGCTGTCCGCTTCCGTCAACGAGATCCGCAGGCAGGTTCAATCCTCCAGTGAAATCGCGGCACGCGCGGCCGGAGAAGCTCAGTCGACCACTCAGCGCATGAATGGCCTGTCGGATTCAGCCAGCCGTATCGGTGAAGTCGTCACACTTATTCAGGCCATTGCGGAACAGACCAATCTCCTGGCTCTGAATGCGACCATCGAGGCTGCCCGTGCCGGTGAGGCGGGCAAGGGATTTGCCGTTGTTGCTGCCGAGGTCAAGGAACTGGCAACGCAGACCTCAAAAGCGACCGAAGAGATTTCAAGCCAGATCTCGGCAATCCAGGAGGAAACCGGTCATGCAGCCACCGCGATCTCCTCGGTCACCGAAATCATCAACAACATGAACGAAATCGCGTCTTCGATTGCCTCCTCCGTCGAGGAACAGGGCGTCGCCACGCAGGAAATTGCGAGCAACGCCACAGAGGCTTCACGCAGTACGGTTGAGGTGACGACAAACATCGAGACGGTCGCGTCCGCTGCGGAAAATACTCGCGACACAGCTGAAAAAGTTGATACGTCCGCGCAGCAACTGAAGGAGAACGCCTCCATGCTGCGCAATCAGGTCGCATCATTCCTGCAGGAAGTCCGGAACCGCTCCGCCGCCTGAGGTTGAACAGTTCTCACAAATGTGCGCCCGCGGTCTCTTCAGGCTGCGGGCGTTTGCTTTGGAAGGTCAGATTTTCCGTAAGGCGACCTTCGAAATCCGATGGCTGGCATTCTTGGACAGGATCAGGTCCGCTCGCGGCCGCGTCGGCAGAATGTTTTCCCGCAAATTGACCAGGTTGATTTCGTTCCAGATCCTGGTCGCTGTCTCAACCGCTTCCTGATCCGTAATACGCGAATATTTATGGAAGTAAGACCCAGGATCGCGGAAAGCAGTTTCCCTCAGGCGCATGAAGCGTTCGACATACCATTTGCTCAGCAGATCCTCGTCAGCATCGATATAGACCGAGAAATCGAAGAAGTCCGAGACGAACGGAACCGCACGACCATCCTTGGGCAATTCCCGCGTTTGCAGAACATTCAGGCCTTCAACGATCAGGATATCCGGTTTGTCGATCGTCACCGTGTGACCGGGCATGACATCGTAATAGAAATGCGAATAAACAGGAGCACGCACGTTCCGGTGCCCGGCCTTGATATCCGACAGGAATTTCAGCAATCGGGGTCGATCAAAGCTTTCCGGAAACCCCTTTTTTGACATCAGCCCTTCGGCTTCCAGGATCGCATTGGGATAAAGAAATCCGTCCGTGGTGATCAGATCCACCCGCGGGCTTGCCGGCCAACGGGCCAGCAGTTCGCGCAGGACACGGGACGTGGTCGACTTGCCGACCGAAACCGACCCGGCGACGCCTATGATGAAGGGCGTCTTGCCATCGCGGTGGCCAAGAAAGTTCTGGGTCGCCTGATGAATGCTGATCGTCGCTTCGGCATAGAAGGCCAGTAGGCGAGAAAGTGGTAGATAGATTGTTTCCACCTGCTCGATGGAAACCGGAGCGTTCAGACCCTGAAGCTGCGCCACTTCGTGCTCGTCCAGCGTCATCGGCGTATCGGCACGTAACCGAGACCACTGGCGCTCGGAGAACACCCGATAGGGGGACAAATCCATGTCCAGTGCCGTCGCGACTTTCTGATCCATTTCTCGCCTTACGCTCTAGCAGGCCAAGATGTTAATCCTGAGGCCGGGACGCTTTTTCTTCAAGGCCGGTCTGTCCCGTACGGCTCGCAAGCTCCGTCATGACGTCCCCAAGCGGAACGCTGGACACGTTCAGTACCACCAGCAAATGATAAAGCACATCGGCGGCTTCCGCCGTCAATTCTTCCCGATCGTCCTTAACAGCGGCGATTGCCGCCTCGACCGCTTCTTCCCCCAGTTTCTGGGCGCATTTGGCAACGCCCTTGTTCACAAGCTTGCGCGTATAGGAGGTCTCGTCCTCACTCTTCGCACGTGCAGCAATAATGGCGTCCAGATCGTCCAGTGTGAACTTCGTCATTGGTCTATGTTCCAGATCTCGAATTCAGTGGCCCTCAGGCGTCCAGTCGCATCGGTATGCCGGCGTCATTCATATGCTGCTTCGTTTCCTGAATTGTAAACTCGCCGAAATGGAATATCGAGGCCGCCAGGACTGCCGTGGCATGTCCGTCACGCACACCTTCGATCATGTGGTCCAGCGTGCCGACGCCTCCGGAGGCAATGACCGGCACCGGCACCGCATCGGCAATCGTACGCGTCAGTGCAATGTTGTAACCGGATTTGGTGCCGTCCCTGTCCATGGAGGTGACCAGCAGCTCACCAGCGCCGAGCTTGACCACTTTTCTGGCAAACTCGACCGCATCAATGCCGGTTGCGTTGCGGCCGCCATGGGTGAAAATTTCAAATCTGTCCGGTTCACCCGGGTTGTTGACCTGCTTGGCATCAATGGAAACCACGATGCACTGTGCCCCGAATTTTTCCGCCGCTTCGCGCACGAAGTCGGGATTTTTGACCGCTGCGGTGTTGATCGACACCTTGTCGGCTCCTGCGATCAGGAGTTTGCGGATATCTTCTATGGAGCGCACGCCGCCGCCGACGGTAACCGGCATGAAACAGGCTTCAGCCGTTCGCCGGACAACATCATAGATCGTGTCACGGCCTTCATGGCTTGCGGTAATGTCGAGGAAACAGAGTTCGTCTGCACCGGCTGCATCATAAGCCTTGGCGGCCTCCACAGGATCGCCGGCATCGACAAGATCAACAAAATTCACACCCTTGACGACACGGCCGTCCTTGACGTCCAGGCAGGGAATGACACGGGCTTTCAACGTCATGATGCATTCCTCCGGGCGGCCTGGATCAAATCCATCGCTTCTTGGGGGTCGAGCCGGCCGTCATAGAGCGCCCGACCTGAAATCGCCCCTTCCAGGATAGCGCAATCGGATTCCAGAAGGCGGTGGATGTCGTCAATTGAGGCAAGGCCACCGGACGCGATCACCGGAATGGAAACGGAACGCGCGAGCTCCAGGGTCGATGGAATATTGAGACCTTTCAGGACACCGTCCCGATCGATGTCCGTGTAGATGATGGCCGAAACACCGGCATCTTCAAATTGTCTGGCAAGATCGATGGCGGTCAGTTCAGACGTTTCCGCCCAGCCTTCAACGGCGACATATCCGCCCTTGGCATCAATGCCGACAGCCACCTTGCCGGGAAACTTCCGGCAGGCCTCTTTCACCAGATCCGGATCGCGAACGGCCACGGTTCCCAGGATGACGCGGGTAATCCCCTTTTCCAGCCAGGTTTCGATATGCTCGAGCGTGCGGATACCACCGCCGAGTTGAACCGGGTTTTTCGTTGCCGACAGGATTGCGTCGACGGCAGCACCGTTGACGCTTTCTCCAGCAAAAGCCCCATTGAGGTCAACCACATGAAGCCATTCGAAACCCTGATCCTCAAAGGCCTTGGCCTGAGCGCCGGGGTTATCATTGAACACGGTCGCCTGGTCCATATCTCCAAGCTTCAATCGGACACACTGGCCATCTTTCAGATCGATGGCAGGAAAGAGGATCATGCTTCTTACGTTCCTTCGACGATGACGATTTCGCCATCGGCAATTTGCTGGCGGATCTTAACCGCTTCCTGATATTCGGGCGAATTATAGCAATCGACTGCATGTTGGAAGCTCGGAAATTCGATTACGACATTCCGTGCCCGGCCAGGGCCTTCAATGGCGTTGGTTTCGCCACCGCGCGCCAGAAAGTTTGCTCCAAAGCGTTCGAAAGCCGGCTTGGCCGTTTCAACGTATTTGGGATAGTTGTCCGGATCTTTCACATCCACTCTGGCAATCCAGTATCCTTTTTTCATTCCCGTCTCCGTTTGTCAGGGTTTCCAGTCCAGGAAATTGGCGATGAGTTCCAGACCCAGACGCTGACTTTTCTCCGGATGGAACTGCGTGCCGATCATGTTGTCCCTGGTCACCATTGCCGTGAACGTGCCGGCATAGTCGAATGTCGCCAGACGATCCGCCTCATTGGCGCAGGCAAAATGGTAGGAGTGCACGAAATACGCGTGCAACCCGTCCGGCCCCGTCTCGATTCCCTTGAATACCGGATGACTGTCCCGGCAGAGATCAATGGTGTTCCAGCCCATATGCGGAATTTTCAAGGACGGGTCGGACGGCTTCATTTGCACGACATCGCCCTCGACCCAGCCGAGACCTTCCACGATTTCGAATTCCAGTCCACGGCTGGCCATCAGCTGCATGCCGACGCAAATGCCGAAGAAAGGCTTGCCTTGCTTGCGGACGGCTTCTTCCAGCGCTTCAGGCATGCCGTCGACAGCCCACAGACCGCGCTTGCAATCCGCAAACGCACCGACACCTGGCAGAACAACGCGATCCGCCTTCAACACGCGTTCCGGGTCTGCCGTTACGATTACGTCCGGTACATGGGCATGAGCGCGGGCCGCGCGCTCGAATGCCTTCTCCGCCGAGCGCAAGTTGCCCGAGCCGTAGTCGATAATTGCAATTGTCATTGACGGGTCTCCGGACCAAGTGTCAGGCCCACCACCTGTTCACTACCGATCCTGGGGACGATCGGAGTACGGCCGGGGCGCTGGTTCTGGTCTGTCGCTTGTTCAGCCGGCGCTGCAGGCCCGGCTTCTTTATGTAAAAATCGGAGTTCGGCATCATCACGGCTCACCCCTTCCGCGATCCCGATCACACGCCAACCCTTGCGCTCCAGCGACCAGCGGCGCAATGCCTGCGCTTCAAGACCGAAGAGAAGAGATATGAGCAGCGCAACGATGCCCATAGCTTCCGCACTTATGGATAGCGCAAGAACCTCGATGACCAGGGTCACCGCGAGATAGCCAAGCAGCACCAGCCACATCCGGTGAACAAGCAGCCAGACGATCGAGAAGAGGAATGCCAGAAACGAAAACTTGTCCGGAACGAAGGCAAGCCTGTCGATCTGGCGCGGATCCCCGGCCAGATCTTCAAATTCAGGCGGTGCCATCACAACATAAGTGCTCATGCGCCTCTTCCGCTCTAGCCGCCGAGCTGACCTTTGGTGGTCGGCACGCGGTCGGTCTGTCTCGGATCGATCTCAACCGCCTTGCGCAAGGTGCGGGCAACGGCCTTGAAACAGGTTTCGGCAATGTGATGGCAATTTGAGCCGTAAAGATTGGCAATATGAAGGGTGATCCCGGCATTCATCGTAAACGCGCGGAAAAACTCTTCGAACAGTTCCGTGTCGAATTCACCAACCTTGTCGCGGTCAAATGTGACATCCCAGACCAGAAAAGGGCGACCTGATACGTCCAGTGCACACCGGGTCAGCGCCTCGTCCATCGCAAGGTGCGTGTCGGCATAGCGCGTAATCCCGGCCATATCGCCAAGGGCGGAGGAAATGGCCTGGCCCAAGGCGATGCCCGTGTCTTCGACCGTATGGTGAAAGTCGATATGCGTATCACCGTCAGCGCGGACCTTGATGTCGATCAGCGAATGTCGCGACAACTGCTCCAGCATATGATCGAAAAATCCGACACCGGTCTGGACGTCATAAGCGCCCGTGCCGTCCAGATTGATCTCGACTGAAATGCGGGTTTCCTTGGTATCGCGCGATACACTCGCTGTACGCATGAGTGACGGTCTCCTTCGTAGCCGGGCGTCCCGGCAGGCGGCGATGTTGTAGCAGCCTGAACCGACTAATGAAATAGCGACTTATCGGCTCATGGCTGCTTCAGGCCATTCAAGCGCGGCATCGGCCATCAATTTGACCCTTTTCGCAAGCCTGACGACACGCTTCGTCTGCGGTATCTCCGCAGACATTTAGAATATGAAAGCTCTTGTTTCTTTTGGCCGGGTTTGATCATTCCATTTGTTTTCATCCCAGACCGTTTGACATCGGCACAGGCAAAACCATCTGAATGATAGGAGAACCGCTGAAACGACCAGTAGGCGCCACTCGATTTGTCAGCGACACGATCAAAGAGGTCAACAGCATGTATGAAAAGGCAGTTTCCGAAGGTGGCCTGGCGGTCGTAACAGGGGCTGCAAGCGGTGTCGGTCTGGTTGCGGCGACGCGTTTTGCCGAAGCCGGTCTTGGCGTCGTACTGGCCGATTTGCCGGGCGAGAAGCTTGCTGCTGCAACACAAGCGGTTCGCCAGGCTGCAAAGTCAGGCGCGCCTGTGATCGCGATCCCGACGGACGTTACCGACATGGCGCAGGTAGAGGCCTTATCCGACAAGGTGTTCGAAACCGGTTCGGTTGCCGTTCTGATGAACAACGCCGGTATCGGCGTTCCGTCTTCGTGCTGGGACAATTTCAACAGCTGGACGCGGTTGATGGATGTGAATTTCTTCGGTGTCTTGCGCGGGGTTCAGGCCTTTACACAGCGCATGATCGACGCAGGTCGCCCCGCTGTCATTGTCAACACAGGTTCCAAGCAGGGCATCACGACACCCCCCGGAAATCCTGCCTACAACACCTCAAAGGCAGCCGTGAAGGTCCTGAGTGAACAACTGGCCCATGAACTCCGGCAGGCCGGTGCCCGGATATCAGTTCACCTGTTCGTTCCCGGTTTTACCTATACCGGGATGATTGCGAAACATATTCCGGAAAAACCCGCTGCTGCCTGGACCAGCGAACAGACGGTCGATTACTTCATTGAACGGATGACAGCAGGTGATTTCTATATCCTGTGTCCGGACAACGATGTCGACAACACCCGCGACAAGCGGCGCGCGGAATGGGCAATTGGCGACATCATTGAGAACCGGCCAGCGCTGTCCCGGTGGCACGCAGATTATGCGCAGGCGTTTGCGGACTTTGAAAAATCCGGAATAGTGTGACGCTGGCAAAGCTGCAACTCAGGTGCTATGGACGAGGCGCCTTCCGACCAGCCAAGGAGCCCCGCCATGCTGACCAGCCCGTTCGCCCCGAAAACCGCACTTGACCGCCTGATGGTTGCCCTCGACGTTCCGACCGTCGGCGAAGCAGAAGCTTTGGTGCGCAAGACCGAAGGCAAGGTTGGCGTCTACAAGATCGGTATGGAACTGCAATTTGCCGGCGGGCTGGAGTTTGCAAGGGAATTGGCGGCGGATGGCCAGAAAATATTCCTCGATGTCAAACTGCACGACATTGACAACACCATCACCAAAGCAGTTCGCAATGTCGCCAAAATGGGTGTGACTTTCGTGACCCTGCACGGGTATCCGAAAACCATGCGCGCTGCCGTCAAGGGATTGGCGGAAGAAGGCAACCCGAATCTCTGCCTGCTTGGTGTGACGGTGCTGACGTCGATGGACGAAGATGATCTTGTGGCGGCCGGATATCGCGGGCCGGTTTCGGAAGTGGTCGAAGCTCGGGCAAGAGATGCAAAGGCCGCCGGCATGGGCGGTATTGTCTGCGCAGCGACAGAAGCTGAAAACATGCGCGCCATATTGGGTGATGACCTGGTCATCGTTACCCCTGGCATCCGACCGTCCGGCAGTGCCGCAGGAGATCAACGACGGGTGATGACACCGGCAGACGCCATCCAGGCCGGCAGCGACTATCTGGTCGTTGGTCGACCGGTCAACCAGGCGACCGATCCGGCAGCCGCTGCGGATGGCGTCGTTAAAGAGATCGAAGCTGCGCTCGCCCGTTAAAAAGATCAGGACCAAAAAGAAAAAGCCACCGCTAAGCGGTGGCCGAGGGTGAAATCACGGTCTTGGTTTTGATCAGGCCGCTTGATTGTCGTCGGCAGAAGCTGAACGCAGCACCATCCCATAGAGATCGCGCGGGTCATCGGGATCCGCCAACAGATCGAGTTTTTCGAAGTGACCGGTTCTCGGCAGCAGGTCGCGCACATACCGCAGGGCGGCAAAGTCCTCGATTGCAAATCCGACGCTGTCGAACAGGGTGATCTGGTTTTCGGATGTGCGGCCAGTCACCTGTCCGGCAAAGACCTGCCAGAGTTCCGTTACCGGATGATCCTCGGGCAACTGCTGCAGTTCACCTTCTATCCGTGTTTGTTCCGGATATTCGACGAAAATGTCCGATCGCAGCAAGATATCCTTGTGCAGCTCTGTTTTACCCGGGCAATCGCCGCCAATCGCGTTGATATGAACACCTGATCCAACCATGTTGTCGGTCAGAATGGTCGCGTATTTCTTGTCTGCGGTAACCGTCGTGATGATCTGGGCGCCTTCGATGGCGTCTTCAGGGGTCTTGCAGATGGTCACGTTGAGGCCGGAATCGGCCAGATTGCGAGCAAGACGAAGGCTTGCGGTGCTGTCGATATCAAATGCACGGATCTCGGTAATCCCGAGCATTTCCTTGAAGGCCAGACACTGAAAATCAGACTGTGCTCCATTGCCGATAATGGCCATGGTGGTGGAGCCCTTCGGCGCCAGATACTTGGCAGCAAGTGCCGAATTCGCCGCCGTGCGCAGCGCGGTCAGGATTGTCATTTCGGTCAGAAGGACCGGATAACCGGTGGCAAGATCCGACAGAACGCCGAATCCGGTGACCGTCTGCAACCCGTCGCGGATGTTTTCCGGATGGCCATTGACGTATTTGAAACCGAAGGTCTTGCCATCGCTGGTCGGCATCAATTCGATCACACCTTGCGGCGCATGCGCCGGAATGCGCGGCTTTTTGTCGAAGCTTTCCCAGCGCAGAAAGTCTTCTTCGATATATTCGGCAATGCCGACCAACGCCTTTTCAACACCGATGGAACGAACGTTTCGCATCATGTTCTCGACACTGACGAACGGCACATAGGCCAGATCTGAGGGCTCGGGGTTGTGGGTGACGAAAGACATGTTGTGATCCTCTAGAAACTTTGTGTCGGACGGTCGAAGACGCGGCGACCGAACAGGCTGCCGGTGAGATCAACCATCAGGCGCGCGGTTTTTCCGCGTTCGTCCAGGAATGGGTTAAGTTCGACGAGATCGAGCGATGTGACGAGCCCGCTGTCATGGAGCATTTCCATGACGAGATGGGCCTCCCGAAAGGTCGCTCCTCCCGGAACTGTCGTGCCGACCGCCGGTGCGATTTCCGGGTCCAGGAAATCAACATCAAGGCTGACATGGAGCAAACCGTCGGCTTGCCTGATCCGGTCAAGAAACGGCCTGAGAAGGGTTCCGATGCCTTCCTCGTCAATCCGGCGCATGTCGCTGACACCAACGCCGTGGCTGAGCAGCATTTCACGCTCGGCAGCGTCAATGGAACGAACACCCAGGATCTCGACATTTTCCGGGTTGACCGTGTGCTGCAGCGGAGTGCCCAACAGGTCATCGAAACCGGGTAGACCACAGGCAAATGCGAGCGGCGTGCCATGAAGATTGCCGCTGTCGGTGCTGTCCAATGTGTGGAAGTCGGAATGCGCATCAAGCCAGAGGACAAAGAGCGGCCGCCCCAGTTCCGCCGCAGCCCTTGCCTGGCCGGAAACGGTTCCGGCCGCCATTGCATGATCACCACCAAGATAGATCGGAAAAACCGGCGCCGTTCCCAGTTCAGCGGCTTTGGCGTGAAGCGCACGGGTCCACGCGACATAGTCCGGAAAATTTCTCAGAACCGGATTGGGCGGGGCCACGCTGGCGATATCTGACCGAACGACATTGCCATGGTCGACCACCGTATGGCCCAGCGCCTCGAGCGTGCCGGCGAGCCCGGCCGTACGAATTGCGTCGGGGCCCATGACGCAGCCCTTTTGGCCTGCACCTTCATCGACCGGTGCCCCGACCAGGGCAATCTGTTTCTTGACGACGTTCACGAAAAGCCTCCGCCCGCAATGACTTGTTATCAGTGTCTAAAAACGGTGCGGCGGAGTAAATCCCATCACTTGATCAAATGTGCAGTCTGATTTATCAGATTGATAAGTGATAATTACCGGATTGAGATGATGGATGATCTGGATCTTCGATTGATCTCGCTTCTGCGCCACGACGGACGCTGCTCTGTGTCCGATTTGGCAGGCGAGTTGAAAGTATCTCGAGCCACGGTTCGATCCCGCATGGAGAAACTGGTCGACAGCGGCGAAATACTGGGGTTTACCGCGGTCTTGAGGGACGACTGGCGGGATCTTCCCATCCGGGCCGTTACACTGGTCGTCGTGGACGGGCACAACACCGAACCGGTTATTCGCGCGCTGAGCGCCATGACAGAGGTGCGCGCCATCCACTCCACCAACGGCAAATGGGATCTGGTTCTGGATATCGCGACACGGGATCTTGCCGGGTTTGACGACGCCCTGAACCGGATCCGGCTGATTGAGGGCATTACCGGAACAGAGACAAACCTTCTTTTGAACACGCGCAAAGGTCCGGCCGCATCGGCAAGCGAATTCAAGGACCTTCTGGGATAGGGACGTCGGTCATCGAACCGAACTCGCAAATCGGGTCGCCGCGGACCACTTGAGCCGCTAAAGTCGGTTCAGACTTGAAGACGCGAAGTATCCGACATGACCAAAGCACTCGATCTTTCCAGCCTTGCCAGCGAGCCCAAACCGATCGCCATCGGTGAAGAAGCTGCCGAAAACTATTCGGTTGTCCGTCAAACCCTGAAGCGGATCACTGAGGACTGGCGTGAACAGCCAACGCTTGAACAGCTTGCCAAGGAAGTCGGTCTTCAGCCGATCCAATTGCAGCGCGTGTTTTCGCGCTGGGCCGGCCTGACACCCAAACAGTTTCTTCAGGCCATCACGCTGGATCATGCAAAAGCGCTTCTCAGGGATTCCGCCAGCATCCTCGACGCATCCTATGAGGTTGGCCTGTCAGGCTCGTCCAGATTGCATGATCTGTTTGTCACCCATGAAGCCATGACGCCGGGGGATTATCGAAATCGCGGCGGCGGTCTTAAAATTGCCTATGGTTTTCATCCGTCGCCATTCGGGCAGGTCCTGGTGATGGCAACCGACAAAGGTCTTGCCGGGCTCGGTTTCGCAGATCCGGGTGAGGAAGACAGCGCGCTTGAAGACATGTGCAGCCGCTGGCCCGCGGCGCAGTTTGTCCACGACCAGGAGGCAACGGCTTCCTATTCAGGGCGCGTGTTCGATCCCGGCAAATGGCAGGAAGACCAACCACTGAACATCGTCATGATCGGTACCGACTTTGAAATCCGTGTCTGGCAGACCTTGTTGAAAATTCCGATGGGTCAGGCAACAACTTATTCCGACATCGCTGCGTGTCTTGGAAATCCGAAGGCCTCGCGGGCTGTCGGAACCGCTGTCGGCCGCAATCCGATTTCCTTTGTCGTGCCATGCCACAGGGTCCTTGCAAAGGGTGGCAAGCTTGGTGGTTACCATTGGGGACTTACCCGCAAGCGAGCCATCCTGGGTTGGGAAAGCGGCCTCTCCGGCCCGGTTCTGGAGTGCGTATAAGCGACCGGCTAGAAAACAATCGCCCGACCCGCCAGTCACAAGCCTGCATGGCCGAAACAAGCGGATATGCTCTAGTGCACCGGGCCATCCGGCATGGGATAATCTCCCGTGATTTCCCAACCGAAGGCCGTCAACCGTTCCGCAGCCATGGGGCTCAATTCACCGGTTATCAGGAAATCAACTCCCGATGGCGGGAACGGCAGTTGAACCAGACCTTCATGCATGTTTGAGAAAGTCTGCGCGACTGTTTGCGTCCAGGAAACCATATCAAGCGGTAGAACAATGGCTGCCAGGCCGTCTCGTCGAAGGGCAACCGGTATACCGTTGACGTCCCTGATCTGGCTGAGGCCAGAGACCGTGCGGTTATAGGTTTCCAGAAGAACGACCCGGCGCAGCTGGAAATAGGCAATGTCCCGGCTCTCCGCCTCAGCTGCCTTTGACGCTATCAGTTCAAGGTCCTGCACGCCCGGCATGGCCTGAAGCTGGTAGGCAATCGCGGCCTTTTCCGAAACGGTATAGAAGGCGTTGGCCTTGATATTCAGGATCGTCTTTTCGGAGACACCGGCCTTGCGGAAGGTCTCGGCGGTGCGTTCCTCGAGTTCGGCAGGCGTGCTGTCGACGATCAGTGTGCGAAAATTATCTGCCTGACGCGCAGCCGAGACGATCAGGCCACCGGGCAAGAGGCTTGTTATTGCCGTCACGGTCCAGTTGCCCGCTGTCGTCACACTGGCGGTTTCATTCAGTTTTTCAGAAAGTGGCTTGTAAAACGTATAAGGATCGACACCAAGCTCATAGGCGAGTTCACGTTCAGCCCTGGCCTGGCCGGTGATGGATTTGGCAATCTCGGACGCCGAGCCACCTTTTCCCGAAACCGCAGCCTCCACACCCTTGGTCAGCCGCCCGAACATCCGACCAACCCCCGAAACGGTGCTCTTGGCGGTGCCGACCGGATCGGAAACCGTGCTTTCGACCAGTTCAACAGGTTTCATGGCCGCCTGTTTGAGTCCATCGACAAAGCTCTGATCGTTCTTCAGGCTTTCCAGCGCAACCAGAACCTTGAGTTCGGCAAGTCTGAGTTTCAGCAATCCGTCGCCTTCAATCTGCTCGACGCCCAAATCAGTCTGCAATTGGTAGATGCGCAGAAAACCGTCACTGCGGACCGGTGCCAGAACGGCATATCCCGGACCAAGTTGCTTACCGTCCAGCACCACTGCCGGATCCTGCTCCGGCGGTGTTTCATACTGCTCGGACAGGGAAAGAGCCGGGCTGGCAACCAACGCCGCGCCGAGGACCACTCCTGCAACACTCGCAGTCAGACTAAACAGAGTTCGGCGCATCAATCACGTCTCCCAAATGCAGGTCCGGTAAGCCGTCAGT